>JABMQA010000382.1 GCA_013203545.1 Bacteroidota bacterium | reverse complement strand
GTTGTTGGAACCGGCCCCCAGGCAATTAATTCAACCATCTCCAGTTTGTTGATACCAACCAGTTCAAAAGTAATGTGGGTTGGTTTTTCTTCCACCCTGATATTTGCCTGCAGATCCTCTTCAAATTGTAAGGTAAGAATTGGATCCTCATAAGAAGCACCAACCGGATAATACATTTCTGAATCTACACGACACGAAAGCAAAGGTGCAAGGGTATCCGGGGCCAGGTAATTGCAACTATTTTCAATATCAAGCAGTTGGTTTATGTACCCTTTGGAATCTATACCAATTAAAAACCCGGATGATTTGAATTCAACCATTGATGTGTTTCTTGTACAGGAGGATATTCCAAATGATAAGACCAGGATGAAAGCTAAGAGTTTCTTCATATTAAAAATGGTAAGATTGTCCTTGAATATCTACTTGAAATGATCAAATTCTATAATCATTGCAAATGCCTTTTTGTCGGTTTCATTTTGCTTAACTTCAAATTTGATCTCGTTTTCTTTAAAAGTTATGTATTTTGGATCAATTAAAACATCGTGTATTGCACTATCGAACCGTTTAGATAAGTTACCTGAACCATTTTCAACAGTATTTCTTATGGTTTCAATATCCAATTCTTCTTTGGAAAAAATAACAATTATGTAATCTTTTCCTATTGTGTTATCCATGTAAAAATAATGGTCTTCCGAAGGAAGGGCAACTTCATATTCACTATAATTCATGGCCGGACTAAGACCCTCCACCGGAAAAAGTGTAACAACTGTTTTATCAACTGAACCTGTACCCAGCATATAGACATATGCCGGAGCCTCACTTTTCAGGTACATACGCATTTTACTACCTGATAACAGGGATTCCACCACCTGATAAGTATTAGCTGCTTCAGGCCCGACAACACTCCAGTTTCTGGAAATTTCTGCAAGTTCTACATGAAGAGTTGAATCATCATCCATATCATACAACCGCAGGCTACCGGCCAATAAGGGTTGATAAGGTTCAGGTTGTGGAAATTGCAGCAATTCAAAGGCCTGATAAGCAAAACGGGAAAAATCTGTGTATTTAATCCATACATAACCATTGTTGCCCCACCATGTATCCCAACTGTTTTGTATTTCAAAAGCCCCACCATACTTTTCATTGTCGTAACCGATCACACACAATGCATGCCTTCCATGCTGCCTGCCGTTCAGGGTGTCATCAGGATCTTCGGTGGGTGCCCATAATCCATCCTTACCAACTTTATCAAAAGAATCAGGGCAAATCATTGATATTACAACAGGATTGCCTTCTGATATACTCATCTTTACCCGCAGTACTTTATCCTTCCCATCAGATAAACCACTTTTCCATAGCGTTGTAAAACCTTCAATCTGATGCTTTTTAGCTTTTTCCAAATTGGAACCATGTAATGGGTGCGTCGGACACAATACCTGCCCATCGATGGTATAAAAATCCTTCATGGGTACAGAGCCAACAGACTTCAAACTTTCCACAACATCTGAAGTGTAAGCTCCCTGACAAGAATCCCTGTTTGAAGCTGCTATTCTATATTGAAAAGTTGGTGAAAAGGCATTTTCAGTAATGGTAGAATCATTGGTCCAGCCATTTTTTTGTGCTTCCAGAATCGTACGCGCTGCATAGGCACAAGCCCATCCTGTGCAGGTACCATAATTTTTCTGACTTTTTGGCGTCGGTGCAAATTGTTTTAGCGAAAAAGCCGTTGGGCATCCCACGTAAAAACCACGGGTAAGCGGGGATTTTTGAGGAATTTGTTCGTAAAACGTATCCTCACCCTCCAAAATCCCTCTTGGATATAAATAATCCCCCTGTGCATAACAACAAGCACTCAGGAGAAATGTCCATAAAATGATGAAATATCTAATTTTCATAACTTAAAGGTTTTAAAGGTTATTACAAGCGGGTTCGTATCCCTGGTTACAAGCTTTTTGATACCAACTCTTTGCTATTGCTTTGTCTTTGCCTACGCCATAGCCATTTTCATACATATATCCTAAACTACACTGCCCACTTGCATCCCCTTGTTCAGCTGCTTTACGATACCAGGTTACAGCACTTTTGTAGTCCTGCTTCACCAATTCACCACGAAAATATATCTCTCCTAATTTACACTGATACCAAGTATCCCCCTGATCAGCGGCTTTACGATGCCAGTACAGTGTATTAATAATATCTTCCGATTCTTCATACATGTTTATTAAATGGTTTATTGCCAACGAGTTACCATGCTCAGCAACTTTGCTGTACCAGTAAACCGCCGTATCAAAATCCATCTGAACACCATAACCATATCTATACATAATTCCTAAACTGAATTGCCCTCTTGAATATCCTTGCCCGGCAGATTTGCGAAACCAGTAGACAGCAGTTTTGTAATCCACCGGTAGTTCATTTTCATCATCACAATAAAAATCCCCTATATAATACTGAGCGTCTTCATTCCCCTGCCCGGCGGACTTTCGGTACCAAAATATAGCAGAATCAATATTTTGTTTAACCCCGTCACCGAGATCATAAAACATCGCCAAATTGGATTGAGCAGTTGGGTCGCCTTGCTCAGCAGCTTTCCTAATCCAAAATATTGCTGTTCCCAAATTCTCAGGAACACCCTTTCCGAATTGATAACACATCCCTAAATTGTTCTGCGCATTTGCATCTCCCTGCTCGGCCGCTTTCTGATACCAATCCACTGCTGTATTAATGTTCTGTGGTACGCCCAGACCCCTCTCACAGCAAACACCTAAGTTGAATTGAGCAAAAGCATTACTTTGTTGGGCTGCAGTTTTGAAACATTGTATTGCTTTCTCCTGATTTTCCTCCACACCCCATCCACGTCTGTAGAGATATCCAAGCCTGGCAGTTGCCTCGGGCGTATCGATGCTATTCAACTTCTCAAATTCCGATTTCTCAACATGTGCCGGTGTATTGTACTTCTCCATCATTATTTTCCATTCCAAAGTAGGCCTGAGAGGGCAGCCGTTATAGGCCTTATATCCAAATTCATAAATACAGGCATCGTCATTATCCAATACACCATCACCATCACTGTCCATATCATTATGAACGGGAGAAGGATCAGTCCCAAAGCAAACCCTTTGCAATAATTGACCATATTTTGCGGCTACCTGGTCGGGGTTATTATCATATAATCGTTTACTTACCCTACGAATAATATCATCCAAACACCCTCCTTGTTGTATCTCCTGTATTAGAAAATCTACGTAAGGATTATCATCACGTACTTTGCTGTCTTTTTGAGTGGTAAAAAATATTTCAGCATTGGTCAGTTTGTTTACATCATCAAAACCGTCATTATTACCTGATCTTTCGAAAGAATCCCAATTTTTGGTAAAGGGATTATTACGGCATGCGTCAAGCACAACAATTTTCGGAATTGCATCGATATTGATTTTTTTCAAAACATACTCTACATTGATTGCATGTACTTCAACATCAGCTGTATTTTTTGGATTTGCGTCAACGGGTATTAGGTAATTATCCCCATCTATCTGGAAACCATGACCCAAATAAAACACCATAGCAAACTGATAGGTTTTAAACTTGTTCGAGAAATCGCCCAAAATATTGACCATTTGTACCCGATTCAAATCATGACCAACCAGCACATCAAAACCCTGACGCTCCAAAGCTTTTTCCAGCTTTTTGGCAGTTGGAACAGGCATTACAAGACTACCATTGCTTTCGTAATGATTGTTGGCAATAACTAATGCTATTCGCTCCTTTTTGGTCTCTTTCCCGACATTCCAGTTTCTGTAATATTCCTGAGCAAAACCCAGGCTGGTAAACAGAACCATTAATATTATCGAAACGTACTTTTTCATTTATTGTGTTTTTGTTATTAGATGGAAAATTACTTCTTCAAGCACCTTGTTCACTTTTGCTCCTATTTCAAACTTAACATTCGAACGGGCCATCGTTGATATGTATAATATAGCTTATCATCCGACAAATATAAAAAAATATCCTATGGGAATCTTTTTACCTCTCCAATAAAAATTATGGGTAACCAAAGCTGCAACCACGATAAACCTCAGCAAATTTTTGGTGATCAAATGAAAATAAAACTATAATTTAATCCGATACTCCAGGTTCAATACAAAACTCCTCGTTAAACCATCGGGCCTTGCTTCCCTTGCAAAAAACGGGGCGCCCACACTAATCTGTAATCCGCTTTTACCATTCAAATTGTAATCAAAATATACATTGCCGTTTAATGTTAAACCATGTGAATTCGCAATCTCTTTTTCAATGCCATCGGCATCCGTAAATTTATCATTGGCCAGGTGGTAGATGGGCAGCAGACTTGGTGTAATCCTGATCCGTCTGCCTGTGTTCATCGTGCATACACCTGCATCGGAGCAGCCCTGGCTGTTTGCATGCATCGCCGTTACAACGAACAGGATTATTAT
>JABMQA010000381.1 GCA_013203545.1 Bacteroidota bacterium | reverse complement strand
CGGCTGGTTTTTACAGCCTCCCTGCATTTGTGGGGAGGCTGTTTTATACTAATTCCTGAATTGTATCCCAAAGCCTTCGACCCTGTCAGGCCCGCCAGCTGGTTGACTCTGATGAGGTCAGGTTGAAAACAAAAACCTGTCAGCGTAGCCAGACCTGTCAACGTTTTAACTTAACCGGTGATCAGATTGGAATTTTTGTTTATGCTTTATGTTAGTGAGCTAAGATTTATAAAATCCAGGTATGTCTTGTTGTCTTTTCCATATACTTCTACTAAGATAATCATTCCTGGGAAAATAGTTCAGCTATCGAAAATATTATTGTCAGTTCCCCTCTGGAAAAGTAATTGATCCCGAAGAATTCATCAAAACAAAATATGATTTTCCGGGCTTCAGATTTACAAGTGAATTTATGTTAAACCCGGGCCAGTAAATCCCACCCCCAGCATACGATTTAACGATGATCATATCAACAGGGTAAAAAAGATTTTTAACATCTGGTTGGATTCCTGGCGGCACATGAACAAGGTTCCAGCCTTCGTTGAGCGTAATAATTTGCCCGTTAAGCGAGGTGATATAATCCGTTTTGGATTCATTCCTCTCAATCGAACCATTATTAATTGTTAACGAAACTGTGTATGTACCACTTTCGGAAAACTTCCATACCGGATTTTGTTGGTGACTATCGGTGATGCCATCGTTGTCAAAATCCCATGCCCAATTTATTGGAGAACCCTCCGACCTGTCAATGAAGCGCACGGTTTCTCCATATTGCACTGACAGCCGGTTGGCTGAAAAGTCAGCGTTCAGATTCAAATTCGCATTCCAGCCGTTTTGATGAATGAATGGATAATTATCAATATTATTCCCCTCTGGAATGATACATACTGAATCACCGATTCCATCACCACCAGGTTGGTTCTGTTCCGATCCTGAGAAATTATCAAAGCCGGTATAATCGTCCCAAAAGTTACCACCTTCTTCAGCAGGATCGAAGGGATTACCATAACCATTGCTCCAGTCGTTTGCTCCACTATCATAAGCATTGCCAAGGGTATTGTCTGCAAAGTAGTTGTGATAGATTTGATTATTATCACATCCGTTTATTTTTATGCCGTATTCACCGTTGTCGAAGATATCGCAGTTACGGATGGTATTGTTACTACTATAATAATGAATATCAATACCAATACTTTCATTGTTCGCAATTACATTGTTTGTATATGTATTGTTGGATGCCAGGTTAAGGTAAATCCCACCAAAATATCCATTGTATGCAATCAGGTTACCAGATATTGTGTTGTTCTGGGAATTGCCAACACCAAGGCCTAAACGATTGTTTAGGATTTCATTTTCCAGGATTGAATTATAATCCGCTTCGCTAAGCCAGATCCCACCGTTTGAGTTATTGAAAAATATTTTATTGTCTGAAATCAGATTGTGATCTGAATTAACAATGCTCATCCCATTATTTCCGCAATATTTTATATTGCACCCGGATATCGTACAATATTTTGCATCGTTCAAATATATTCCATTCTGACTTGTGCCACTGTTCATTATCGTAAATTCAATAACAAACGCACTATCAGCATCAATAGAAACTACGTTCCCGCTACCTCCCGCATCAATTATTGTTGAATCCCGATCCTGCCCAAATAAACTAACCGTTTTCAAAATGCTGATGTTCTCAAAATAAGTTCCATTAGCCACGTTAACAGTTCCACCAAAGGCAACCCCATTAATTCCATCCTGAATGGAGGCAAAATGATCCCAGTTCCAACCCGGAGTATTTGAATTAAAATCATCATCCACAAACACAGTTTCAGCAGGTGCAGCCATTCCAACCGGAAACATCAAAGGGTAGTGGTCAATTTCATTACCACCTGTTATCTGGTAAGGATTGTCACCGATGCTGTCGCCGCCAGGCATATTTTGATTCGGACCGGAATAGTTATCAGGACCGGTGCAATCATCCCAATAGTTACCTCCGGATGGATATCCGTCATCCCACACGTTAGAGCATTCATCCCAGGCATGGATTCCATTGTTTATCCAGTTGTTATGGTAGATGATGTTGTTGTTGCAGCCACCACACATGCAATTGGGAAAATACAAACCTTTGCTATGCCCTGAAATTGTATTTCCAGTAATTGTATTGTTGTTACAGGCGTGAAAATTAATTGCGGTATTTCCATTGTTAGTTATCGTGTTCCCGCTTATTGTGTTATAATCACAATGATCAAAATTGAACGCTTCGAGGGAACAATTCGTAATTATGTTGTCAATTATTTGATTGCTATCACAGAATGCTTGATAGCTTATAGCTCTATAACTATCTGAAATCGTATTGTCGATGATGGTATTATGGCAACATTCCCAACCAAAGCCAATCCCATTTATAATATTAGCCCCAATGTAATTGTAACTTGATTCTATTATCAATACAGATCCAAGTCCACCACTTTTTTTAATTGAAAAACCTGTTATGGTCACTGAATCAACATCTGCTTGAATTGAAATGCTTTCAGTGGAAGCGGCGTTATTTACAATAGTAGAATCCCGGCTCTCACCAATCAAGTCAATTGTTTTATAAATCTGGACATTTTCAGAATAATTGCCATTGAAAACATACACGGTTCCAAAAGTATCAACGGCTGCAATTCCGTCATTAATTTTATCAAAACTGTAAACACCCCACCCGGGAGTATTTGCATTGAAATCGTCATCAATATAAACGGTATCGATGGATGATTGCGCCAAGAGCATCCCTGATCCGGTGATCAATGCAATGAGGAAAGTAATAAGATATTTGATGAAATTATCTGATTTGTTAGGTAAAATTATCTTCACGATGATGGTTACTGTGGCAAGATTCATTTCAGGTTTTTTTTAAAAGGTAAAGATAATGAAAAATCATTCTCATCATATTGACTGGAGAAAAATATTTCTTTTCTCTGCCTTCTCTATCTTCCCACCTCTCGATTTCTTCAAACCCTCCAGAAATGGTTTATTCAAAAAGCTTGTTTCATCCAGACTGCAAAGATTTTCGTACATCGGCATGTTAACGGTAAAGGCCAGGACATCCGCCGGGATATATTTCCGCATGGCGACATCTGTTGTACCGATAATTGCCTGTGGATGATCTCCCGGATCGAACAACGGCAGCAACTCCATGCATCCCGATCCAAATGGTGCGCTAACAGGTTTTGGATCGGAAGGGCTGGCAAAATAATGAGCCCCAATAATCAAGGTACTCAACTGGTCAGGATTGACAAAAAAGGTAACTGTTTTGATGTATTCCATGAATGTGGGATTGTAAGGCCCTACAAAAATCGAATCATGTTTCGTCCGGTAGGAGCGGCTGTTATCAAACCATTGTCCCATGAGTTCATGGTTGGCTTTCAGGCCTTCATCATCCGCAAGGAATTCGATGTAGGATTGCCGGTCGCGGCCGGGTTTGCTGAAAAGCCATTTGCCGCAGCCACCACACCCGAAGTTTTCATCTGTCAGCTTCAGTGTTTTGCCATTCATCCAGTTCTTGTAATGGGTGAACAGGCAAACATGGCCGGTGGGCTTTAACGTGACAATGTTATAAAAGGGAGTGCTGGCCGGAGCATCATATACAGCAATTAGTTGCTTGCTAAAGTTAAGTTTTTCAAGCAGGAATTCAGGATGGTGAGGTGCCATTATTTTGTAGTTGTAAATTGAGTTTCAAAGATAAACCAATTTAATCTTAAGGATCGAGGTATTTCGAAAATTTTTCATCCATAAATTCATTGAACCATCTGTCGATTACCGATCTTCTGAACCGCCACTCTTTTCCAATCTTAACGGCAGGTATTGTTCCCTTTTGCGACCAGGTGTATATGGTTTGAGGTTTCAGCTTTAAATACTTTGCAACTTCCTCAAGTGTCAAAATCTCTTCCATGGGTTATTCCTTAAAAAAGTTATCAATTTCAGTCTCCTGATGGATAATTTTGCCTGTATCTATGGTATAATGGTTTTTGTTATGTATGCTTGTGATACTATCGCTTTCCGGATTTTTTGCCAGTTGCCTGGCTGAATAAATTACTGCCGTATAAAAATTACCTTCATACTTTCTGAACAACTGAAATTCCTCAGTTCTCTCACCCATAAAGGGTCTGAGGTTCCAGGCCAGTTGTATGCCGACGAAGGCCAGGATCACGATCCATATTCTGAAAACACTTACACCCAACTGCGGGTAAATGCTTTTTTTATCACATGCATATTTTAAGGCATCCACCATCAGTTTGATCCCGAAAATTCCGGAGAAAATAAAAATAGCCACATGCAATAATTGCAGGAAGTGGTAATTGTTGCCGGTTAACATAAAGAACACTACAACGGGAGCAAATGAAAGTGTAATTGTTGAGGATAGTATAAACCCGCTTAGAATAATGATAACCATTTGACGTACATTCATCTTTGATCCCAATACCTGTTGGATAATAAAAAAGGATGGAAAGCATATCAGTAATGTTGCCATAAAAAGAAGCACCAATTTTATACCTGCTACAACAGATTGTAAAAGGCCATAATAACTCCCCATGATCATCCCGTAAATAAACAACAACAGGCTGATGGTAAGGATTTGCTTTAATATTAACCCTTTTGACCGGGCTGAATCAAGTCCGTCAAAAAAGGATTCTTTGTCTGAAATCACACTGAAAACGATTTTAAAGTTTTTCATAATAAATGAAATTAGTTTTGTACAGACTCCAAAAATAGTAAATTAATTTATTGTTTATTACTGTTTGTTAATAAATATTGTTTTTAGATAGTGTTTAATGCTTTTCAACAGCTTGTGAATCGAAAAGCTAAATGATGAGAAAATCTGGCAGGTTTTGTTTGATTAACAAATTATTGTATATATTCGTGTCTTCAATTTGCTAAGGAAATTTTTCAGAATAACTTCCCCAAAACTATGATTAAATTGCACCTGAAAAATGTACCATCAAAGCTAGTTATTGACTAATTGTTCCTGATAAAAACAGGTCTGCTTAAAAAAATTACAACAAATATGCCTGCTCTTTGGGGTTCAGGACTGTGAGATTTAATGAAAAAATGGAAACTGCTAACTCAGTAAAATCACTGGTGCAAGTACACATTTTATAGGCTCTTAGAATGTCATTATTGATAACATGTTAATGATGTTTGTTTTTCCAGAATTCATTTATTTTTTGTCATCCGTTAATTTCTTTCATCGAATTAAATT
>JABMQA010000380.1 GCA_013203545.1 Bacteroidota bacterium | reverse complement strand
CCAGCAGCAAAATTTTCGGCCGGTGTGCCAGTGCCCTTGCAATAGCCACCCGTTGTTTTTCGCCACCTGAAAGTTCATGCGGGTACTTTTGGGCTTTATGACTGATTTTGAGTTTTGCTAAAAGTTCATGGGTCAAGCTAATTCTCCGGCTCTTTTTCTTATATATTGCTTTCGACACAAAATCAACATTCTGGAAAACCGTCATATGTGGAAAAAGGATCAAATCCTGAAAGACCATCCCAATCCCTCTTTTGTTGGGAGGGATTAAAATATTTCCTGATTGTACGGTTCGGCCAAAAAGACCGATCTCTCCGGAGTTGATAGATTCCAAACCGGCAACACACCGAAGAAGCGTGGTTTTACCACTGCCGGATGGACCCGAAAGATGTACAATTGATTTTTCTTCGAGTTCAAATGACAGGTCGTACAGCACCGATTGTGCATCATATGATATTCCAATACCTTTAATTTGAATAGCAATCATAGTTCAATAACAAATTTACCTCTATTTTTAATCACCGGGAACCACATCCAAAAAACTACTATTACCAGAATTATAACAGTGATTTGAATCAAACACAAAGCGGCAACCATCTCATTGGCACCATAGTGCAAAAGCGAAAATATCCTTACCGGGAATGTTTCGATGCCGGGGGGATAAATGAGAATGGTGGTATCCAACTCTGTAAAACAAAAAATAAATAAGATAAACATCGCCCCGAAGACGGCCCTTTTTGAAAGTGGGAAAATGAGTTCCGATACCAGTGCAAATCTTCTTCTTCCACTTAGTTTTCCGATATCCTCAAAACTTCCGGGAATTTTAAGGAAACTGATTGATATCAACAAATAAGCAATCAGGGCAAATCTTAAAAAACTCAGAATGATGATAACACCTGTACCATAAACGACATTACCCAGAAAAGGCTGATTCCAGACGCGGATCATACCGATCGCGTACAAACCGCCTGAAATGAAAAAAGGAACAACCAAAAAGATCAGAAAAAAAGGCTTGTATTTTTGGAGGCTCCTTGAATTCAGTGCAAAATAAAATCCCAGCATACAAACAATAACCATCCCAAGCACCCCAAATATCAATGAATTCAGCAATTGTTCCCAGGTTTGCAAAAACGAAGAAACAATGGTATTGATGCTTCCCGAGCGAAATGCCAGTGTTGTGACAGGGATACCCAAAATGATTATAAAGACAACAAACAGGATTAAACTTACCAACCAGGAGTTGCGTGTTGAAAGTTTTCGCAGTTGCCGGGAATATTCACTAACTACATATCTTTTCGGATGTTTAAACTGCCTCGAAAGGATGATTGCAAAAAGCAATGCAAATACAAGGTTCGGAATGCTTAAAATAGCTGCCTGCCGGTGATCGTAGAAGGCGCCAAACTGGGCAAATATCTCAGTGGAGATCACATTGAGCTGAAGTGCCCCCGGGACGCTAAAGTTGGTAAAAGCAAGCATAAAGGTCAAAATAGCACCTGTAAACAATCCCTGTTTGGCCAGAAGAATAGTTGTAAACCTCAACCGTGGCCAAAACTTCTGGTACAGCATGGCGACATCCTGGTAAGGTTTTCCGGTTTTAATAGCATTACAGCTAAATAAAAGCATTACAGGAAATAACCAGACTGACAGGACAAATACAACACCCCGGAAACCATTAATCGAAAGTGCAGTGAGCCATCCATCATTTCCCATGACAAAAATCCAGGAGATTGCCATGAGGTATGGTGCAATGAAAAATGGAAGTAATGAAATCAGAATCCAAAATCCTTTAAGCCGAAACTGAAAATTGCAAAACAACCAGGCCAGCGGGAAAGCGATAGCGGAAGAAAAAAGAACTACTGAAATTGAAATCAACATACTTCTCAGAAACAGAATTGCAATCCGGCGTTCAAACAATATGGCGTACCCTGAAAAATCAAGTACCATAAGTGGTATCAAGATTTCAAATAACAAAACCAGGACAGGCAGGCATATTATTAACAGTAAAATATAACTGAGAATATGTTTGTATTTTGATTTTCCCCGGAGGTTCATCGGTATTAAAACTACTTTACAAAAATTTCATTCAATACCCTGGCACTGTAGTCCAGCCTTTTACATACTTGTTCAAAATCAATTTCCATCTGTTTCACCGAATCAAGCCGGATTACATTACCGGATGTTTTAATATTGCTGCGTAGAGGTATTTGAGCAGAACGTGAATTGGCGAGGATTTCCTCAACCTCCCTACGGAGGACAAAATCAATCAACCGTTTACCATTTTCCGGGTTCGGACAATTTTTAATCAAAGCGATGGTATTGGGAATAATCATCAGGCCCATCTCATCATCACCCTGGTCGGGATAGATTATACTAACGTTCTTCCCGTCAACCATTGCGGCGTTGGCATCATCGGTATCGGTAAACCCCCACCAATAATCACCAGCTACCACCTGGTCGCGAACGGTTGTATTTCCATCGAGGATAGCAATTTCATTTTTCAGAACCTGATTAAAAAAGCTGGTAGCCCATTCATCACCAAAATCTGAAAAAAGCGCTGCAGCGTGGGTTGCAGTGGTACCAAATAAAGGGTAGGCTATGGCAGCCTTACCGTTCCATTTTATATCCGCAAGGTCCATTATTGAAGACGGAAGATCGTCACCGGCCAACTTTGCTTTATTATAAATGATAATCCGCCCCCTGGCAGCGAAACCCGTCCAGAAACCTTCATTATCCTTGTATTTTGAAGGAATATCCAGGGTACCCGGAGATGTATAAGCCTGAAGCAAATTTTTATTTTTAAGCAGGATTGTCCGGCTGATTTCGTTGTTCCAAAAAACATCGCACCGGGGATTAGAGGCTTCTGCAATGATCCGGTTAACCAACCCTACAGTTTTGGTCAACTCAGTATCGTAAACAGCTTTTACCTGGATTCCTGTTTCCTTTTCGAATGCATCCAGAATGGGTTCGGAATAAATCTTATCAAGCGAACAATAGATAACCACACTTTGATCCTGCCTTTTACATCCGATCAGCAACAGCAAAATTATTACTGAGGTCAAACATTTATTTAACATCGATGATTCCATTTTTTATTTGCGAATAAAGTTTTTCAAAATTTATGGCGGTTACATTGAGCAGGTGCTTGTCGTCCGGTTCCACTTTCCGGAGTTGTTTGAATTGTTTATCCAGACTATCGGAGAAAGGATAAACCTTGCTACCCCAAATATTCACATCTATATCGTGAACAAGCTTTGCCATTTTTAACAGCACAGGGTCGGGAATATCGTATGTACTGATGACCGTTTCGAAGCAACTCAAATTGCGTTGCCGTCCCAGCTCCGCCCCCGGCACATCGAAAGGAATGCCCACATCAACTTTTTTTCCGAATTCGATAAACCTGAAAGTGGCATTGGAATCAACAAAATGCTGAATCAGCCAGATGGAGGCAGCACGGTCGTAACAGATGTTGTTCCAGGTGGTGAATTCCGGTGAGCCACCGAAAGGTGTTT
>JABMQA010000379.1 GCA_013203545.1 Bacteroidota bacterium | reverse complement strand
TACTTTGGGTATGCTTAGAGGGTATGCTAAGTTATGGGATGAGAAGAAAGATAATTTTTAAATACTATATTTTCTATTTAACATTATGAAAAAAGAGTTTATTATTGTGCTTGTTGTTATCGCAGTTATAGTTGTGGTTATTATTGTGAGTAATAAGGAGCAGACAGTTGGCGGGGATGTTGATGAGCATGGGTGTATGTTAATGGGGGGTTATAGTTGGGATGTTGGGATTGGTGCTTGTGCTAGAAATTGGGAGTTAGATGAGAGCCAGACGCAGGCAGCTAAAATTGCCGCTGAAGAAATTGGCTCGCAATACGGCCTGACAATTCTTGGAGTTGATAAATTAGAATGTGATGGTTGTTTTATTATTTACTTAAGTGATTCTGATGCATATTATACTGTTGATTTAGAAGATTGGGAAGTTATAGAATACCAAGACTTTGAAGGAAGTTTCCCGAGTGGCTTGTGGGAGAGATATCACATCGATGGTTATGCTGATGCAGAATGGGATGACTGGGATTGTTGGTGCGGATCATCTTCCAATGAGAGTGCAGGATGTGCTGATGCCGGAAGTGACGGTATAGGTTGTGGTGATATTTATCCTAACAACATGAATTCCTGGATGGTTTACGGGTCATTCAGTTTGGCCGATTACGGAATAAGTGATGCTGATTTTTCATTCGAATTCAAATTAGCCTGTGAGGAAGATTATGATCAGTTTTTTGTCGGAGCCTCAATAGATGGCAGTAATTACTATGGCGTAAGTTGGGATGGTTTCCATGAAGAAATTTATGACTTTGATCTGACAGACGTTTACCAGTTGGGAAACCTTATAGGAGAACCTGAGGTTTGGATAGCTTTCGTATTTCAATCTGATGGCAGTTATGGAGAAATAGAAGGGGCACAGGTTGACGATGTAACAATTTGGAAAAACATTAGTACGGGCCCCACTGATCCTTATGAGCCGAACAATACTTTTTCTGAAGCGCAGCAGATGAATTTAGAGTTTGATATTGATGATGCTTTAATAAACCCGATATTGGATGTCGATTTTTTTAAACTGCCCATAAGTGATCTTGGAATACTAACAATTACTTTATCAGGTTTACCTGCCGATTACGATCTTTATTTTTATGATCCAAATCAATCGCAAATAGCCTATTCAAATAATGGAAGCACCTCTTCCGAACAAATTATATTCTCTGATTTTGGTATGACCGGATATTACTATATCAAAATACTTGGCTATGATGGGGCTTTTAATTCTTTCGAAACATATCATTTGTATACACAATGGGAATCATTGGTGCAGCCAGATATTGAGATCAACCCAACCAGCCTCACAATCATTCAGGATTCTAAGAATGCACTAATCAATAGTGGTTTCATCGAACAACAAACATATGATTCAAGCTTTGATGGTGCAAATTATTTTGGTCTTGGGTGTAAAATAAAGCAGGAAGACATCGAATACTGGAAAAATCATGATATGCCGGATTATCCAGCTGACCCATTAATTACTTCAATTGACTGGAGTACTAACGACAGTCCTGTCAAAAACCAGGGTACATGTGGTTCTTGCTGGGCTTTTGCTGCAACAGCATATATTGAAAATTTGGGAGTACAAAATGATTTATCAGAACAAGTTGTTCTCTCTTGCGTAACAACAGGTGATTGTGAAGGAGGCTATTTTTCGGATGCATTGCTATATTTTAAAAACACAGGTGTTCCTGAAGAGAATTGCTATCCATATATTGAAGATAATGGAAATTGCAATGATAAATGTGATGATCCAATCCTTCTCGAAAGAATTACAACTGTTTCAAATCAATTGTGGGGTTCTTCCACAACGGTATCAAATATAAAGTCAAAATTGAATGAAGGGCCATTGGTCGTTAGGATGTTAGTCCCTACAGATAATACTTTTAATGGTATCCCGGGTTATCAGGGAGGAATTTATAATTATGAGGGTAGTACAATACCAAACACACAAGGACATGCAGTATTATTGGTCGGATATGATGATGATCAACAGTGTTTTAAAGCAAAAAACAGTTGGGGAACAGGTTGGGGAGAGGATGGTTATTTTAGAATCTCATTCGACGACGTCACAGACGATGTCCAATTCGGAACCTACGCAAGAAATGGTTCAGGTGTTTATACCGAGTGGCAAAACGGATGGGATTCCTTTACAATATCCAATGTTGGTGATGGGATACTTTCAATAAGTTCAATTTTCGATAACGTGGGTTGGCTTTCAACATCTAACTTTCCATCCACACC
>JABMQA010000378.1 GCA_013203545.1 Bacteroidota bacterium | reverse complement strand
CCTTGCGGACAGATATAACAATCAGATTCCTTATCGTAAGTAAAGTGTTCAACATTATATTCAGGATTTGGTGCATTTGCTGCTACCGTTGGAATGGCTACTAAAACATCAATATCTAAATTGTCAGCCGCTTTAAATTCACTACCTGTATGATAGCCCTTATCATACAGCGCTGTAGATTCATTAGTGCGCAAAATACTTTTTGCCCTTTGGAGCATATTGCCCATGGCTTTTGAATCATTTGTATTAGTTACTTTATAATCTATGGGGATATTGTTTTTGGCATCAACTGTGGTTTGAACATTGTAGGCCACCTCTGTTATGTTATTTCTAACTATCATCTGACGACTTTCCGGATCGGAAGTAGAAACCTGCGACTCTCCACTTTCTTTCAGTTGTTTCTCCAGTTGGTTATATTTGCCCTTACGCTGGTTTTGATTATCTATTTCTTTTCTTATCTGTTCGTTTTTATCTCCGTCTGCTTCTGACAATTGTTTGTTATATTCATCTATCTTGTTTTCAATATATGCAATATGGTGATCTATCTTTTTTTGGTTATAATTGTTCTTCTTGCTGTTCTGCGCCCTTAATTTTGTACTGTCGCCGGCAATCAGTTTACCTCCTATCAGATTGAAGTTTTTTGCAATCTGAACGGCTATCCTGAAAACCTTTTTAGTGGCCTTTGGATTATCCCGGCGAAAGTTTAAAATGGTTTTATGATCTGGCTGTAGATTTTTAAGCAACTACATTACTTCAATGTTCGCTTACATTCTTTTTCCAGGTCTCTCGATGATCGAACCTTATTCAAATACCCATAAATGTAAAGCTTGAGCAAATCTGCCGGATGATAAGCCGGGCGACCATTGTCAACAAAAATTATTTTGAACCCGAACTCTTGTAAAGATACTAATAACCACTATCTTAACCTGGGTTTTTATCTTAAAGTTATGAACAAAATCAAAAGGTTTTTAGACAGTCTGACGTCCAGACTAATTTAATCTGAATTTAGATTTTGGTATAAATGACTTTCTAAAGAAAAACCATATCAATAATACAAGGATCGCTATGGCAAGCAGGATATGAATTATATAATTCGCACATATTCAAGGTGATAAAATAAAAACAGAGGTCGATATTGTGACCTCTGTTTTGTGAAAGGAAAATATAATTGATCTGAAAACCTACTTGGATGGAATAATATCAATTATAACAGCACGGTTGTAAAAGCGTTCCTCCGGAGTGTCGTTGGCAAACGGTGCTAAGCTTTGATCCTCACCGAATCCGTATACTTCGAATTTGACATCACTTCTCCCGGCTTTCGAAAGGGCATTTTCAATAATGCCTTTGACTTCGTTAGCCCTGGCCAATGACAATTCCAGGTTATTGGCTTCATCTCCGATGATATCGGTATGGCCATGAATTATAACTGTTCCGTTTTCAGGGATCTTTGGCGTTACGATATCAGTAAGATATTTATCGTAAGCAGCGATGGACTGCGATTCATTGAATTCAAAAATTATGCTGAATCTCATCCCTTCTTCTCTTTCTGACGGGGTCCAAAGCACCATGTGTATGGGAGTTTCCTTTTTTACCGTCTTGCCGCTCTTCGTCGTACCTACCATCGTCACATTGAAGTTACCTTGAGGCCGGGCACCCAGAATGGATTTTCCAGGGATACTGACCTTCTCCTGTGTATAAGGTCCGAATTTTTGCAATGTTCCCTTTTCATCCCTGACTTCTAACTCCCATGATGAGAAAGCTTCTTTTGCTCCCTCAACATTGAAAGAAACATAGCTGTCAAGCGGTGCTTTCTGCACACCAACAATTTCCACCGGCTTCAGCAGGGCATCCGGACCACTCTGGAACTCCATGAGTAAGGCTGGCGATTCGCTTGCGATAGACACTCTGCGGTCTGATTCACGAAGGAGGACAAGCTCTTTTGTGCCACCCGGCTGTTCAGATGGGATCCTGGGTCTGATCCGACCTTCGGTACTGATCCTCGAAGCATCGATCCCAAATACACCTACAAGGTATCGCTTGACCGATTCTGCCATTGCCAATCCGTCTGGTATGCCTTCCTCTGACGATCCGGTCAACGTGACAGTTGCCAAAGGATTTTTCCCCATAAGGTCACCGAGGATGTTCAGAACATTATAATAGACAATCATCTGTCGGTCTGAACGACCTGACAGTCTTTTAGGTTTGAACACTTCCATCTGGCCTTCTTTGAATTCTTTTACCTGATCTTTCGTGAGCAAAACATAACGATCCGGTATCTCAGTTGATCCTAAATCAAAAAACACATAGTTACGAAGCGGGAATATTTCCCTAACCCTGCGTTCGACTGGTATATTCGTGGGAGAATAAACAGAAAACTTAACTTCAGGTTCTGCAACTGCTACTACTACCTTTGCCGGCACTGCTACAGCTGCAATTTTATGGCCGCGCCCAAACTTAAGGGCAGCACCTACTCTCACAGTGGTCACATTCCATGTTTCTATTGAACGAGGGTTCTGATTAAAATAAGGTTGAAATGCAACAAAAGGAGAGAGTACAGCCTGCTTCTCCTTATCCTGTGATGAGAGTTCTATATCACAACCTGCTCCGATTTGCATCGAGAATATTGACTTGAACATTTTGCTGAAATCTCCGGTCACTTCAGGATCGGCTACCTGATCTGGATAATCAGGATTGATCCCCAGTTGGTATTTGAAGGACTTTGCCATATTGAAAGCAAAGCGAGGACCACCATACAAATAGAAATTTGATTTGAAAGGGGCTAACCGCAAGCTTGGCTCAATTGTAAGGTATGTAAGCTGAGCTGATAAATCTGCCGGACAATTACAGGCTGTAATTATCTGGTCAAATTTACCTCTACGGCTGTCATATCCTGCCTGTAACATAAAGCCAAGTCTTGTGTCAGGGCGATGAAATTCCAGAAGCGGAGCAATATAAAGGCCTACGCCACTCCCGTTATGAAAAGCAGCGGGAACAGCGAAATCGTCAGTCAATTGTTGAGTGGAGCCCCGGTGAAAGTTAAAATTTGCACCAGCTGCTGCTCCAAACCACCAGGATGGTTTCGTGTACTTGGTCTCCTGCCCCTGAAGAGCTGTCTGAATACCTGTCAGAATCAAAGCGCTTAATAAAAGACTTTTAATTTGAAGGATATAAGGGGACCACGCCTTGCGTGATCCCTTTTTAAAATTAGTATTAGCTTTCATATTTTTTATTATTTACGGCTTAGTGATTATGTTTGTGCTGGTTAAAGTTACCGCTCCATTTCTGGCAAGCATTCTTCCCTCTGCTCTGGAATAAGCACCCATCGTTATGGTTTGTAAGGCTAATATGTTGCCTTTAAATGAGGTATAGTCTCCAATGGTCGCAGAACTGCCGGTTTGCCAAAAGACGTTTTTAGCCTGGGCGCCTCCGGCAAGGATAACATTGCCACCTGACGGAGACGGATAAGGTCCACCGCCTACCGTGGTAAAGGCAGATGCTATCTGGAAAATCCAGACGGCATTCGCATCGCCCTGGGCATCAAGAGTCAGATCGCCTAACTGTATTAACAGTGTGGATGTTGATTTATAAATGCCCGGGGCAAGTGTTTTGCCACCCTGATCGCCTGATACTGTTTGCGGTGCCGGGGCAGTTGCTCCTTCAGCAAAAAGATACACAGCGGTCAGGTCATTTTTGGCCTGTAACAGCATGGCAGCCACACCGGGAGGTGCGACATCATCGGAGGCATAGATCGCTCCATTCACTACGATGGCAGGAGGGAAACCGGTGACCGAAGAACGAACACCCGGGTATATCCCGACATCCAGATCATTAATAACACTGAAGCCTGCGTCGTTGCTGACTCCCACTCCTGCGATAATCCCGAAGCGGGCAACCGATTTAAGATCAACGCCCACCGGACCTAAAGGTGAACTGGTATTAAATGTCCATACATAGTCATTAGCTATTGAAACACCTGCAGGATTCTTAGCTACGGTTGTAATCGTAGCCGTATAGGTATTACCTGATAAAAGATTACTTGTTGGTGTAAAGGTCGCAGTTGTACCAGAGTAGTTCACTGTTCCTGTGATTGGCGTAATCCCTAACATTAAGGTAAAGGACGATGTTGTGATCGTTGTAGGATTCATCGCTTCGCTAAAAACAGCGCTGATTACTTTATTGAGCGCCACGCCTGTGGCCAGATTTGCCGGATCGGTAGAATTCACTTCAGGAGCTGAAATGGTTCCTGTGGTAAATGTCCATACATAGTTATGCGCCATAGTTGTGCCCGGTACATTCCTGGCTCCGGTGGTAATGGTACCGGTATAAAGTGTGTTGGATGTCAGGGCGCTGGAAGGTTTAAAGGATGCAGTTGTATCGGTGTACGAAACTGTTCCGGTAACTGGTGTTGTCCCTTGTTTTATGGTAAAGGTTGATGTAGTAAGCGTCAACGGATCCATTGGCTGATCAAAGGTTACGGTAATTTTTTTATTAAGAACTACGTCCGTAGCATTGTCTGCCGGGTCAGTAGAAATCACCGTGGGCGCCAGGGTTGTACCGGTACTGAAAGTCCACACATAATCTTCCTGTAATGCATTGCCCATTAAATCTTTAACCGATGATATAATCATAGCGGTATAGGTAGTGCTGACTGTGAGTTTGGTGGTTGGCATAAAACTCATCGTAGTATCCGTTGCATCGTAAGTCAATATGCCTGAAACTTCCGTTGCTGAACCTTTCGCTCCTCCCTGTAAAGTAAAAGATTCAGGTGTGATAGTTGCAGGGTTCATCGGTTCATTGAAGGTTGCCGTAATTATCTTGTCGAGGGGTACACCTATAGCAAGGTTTGCGGGGTTTGTTGATATCACCTCCGGGCATATTCCATCGATTTCCACAAAATCATCTTTTTTGCACCCGCCAATTAACGCTGCCAAAAATAAGGCCACAATTGCGGTCATCCATAATCTTTTTGTTTTCATAATATTACATTTTTAAATTATCATTTAAATTGAAAAGAGGCTGCCCTCCTGGGGCAGCTTTTTCCGGGAATCTGATCCGCCTTAATTCTTTATGGCAGTATAACAGCATTACCGTCAAGCACGACAGCAGTCTGTGCCAGGGCTCTGCCCTTAAAGGATGCTCCCGTTTGAAAAGTAATGCCTGTCATCGACAATATTATTCCTTCAAAGTGAGAGGTTGTCCCAAAGGTTGCCGTACCGGCTAACTGCCAGAAAATGTTCTTAGCCTGAGCGCCCCCGGTAAGGGTAACGTTCACTCCATTGCTCACTGTAAGGTCCTGGGCAATCTGGAAGATCCATACATCGTTCTCGCCGCCCGAAATGGTAACATCAGATGGCAGTGTAACTGTGTTCGTCCATTTATAGAGTCCTGGTACAAGAGTTAGTCCGCCAATATTACCGGTTCCAAGTTCCAGAAAATCCGGTGAAAGACGTCCGGCGGCATCGTTGTAGGCAGTAATCATATTTTCGACAGCTGTGGTCAGGTTAATAGGAGTCGGATCAGCCATATCGGCTGCATACAATTTCCCAGTAACTTGTGTAGAGGTCGCATATCCGGTTGCGTTTGTCAGGGCAAATCCTGTGATATAAGATGTGGCGGCCGGACTCAGGCCCAAATCTCCGGTAATAGCGGAAATCGGAATGTTATTGATTGCTGTTTTAGCCAGAATTACGTAATTGCCAGCAGCACCAAGATCTACTACTGCCAGATCTGATGTGGCACCACCGGTTGTGAAACTCCAAACAATGTTGGCTGCTAGCGCATTGCCAGCTAAGTCTTTTGCCCCGGTAGTTATCGTGGCAGTATAAGTAGTGCTTGCTGCCAGGACATTTGACGGTGTAAACGTTGCTGTTGTTCCGGAATAAGCCACCGTGCCGGAGACTGCGGTTGTCCCTTGATTTAAGGTAAATGTCGTACTGTTGATCGTTGAAGGATCCATTGCTTCACTGAAGGTTAATACAACCACCTTGTTGCGCTCAACACCTGTGGCGTTGTTGAGCGGGTCTGTTGAATTTACCATGGGCAAGGCAAGATCCGGTGTGTTAACAGTTGTAAAGCTAAAGGTATGGTTAATGGCTAGTGCATTGCCAGCCAGATCCTTGGCTCCGGTAGTAATCATTCCGGTATAAACTGTGCCGTACTCCAGGTTGCTTGCCGGAGTAAAAGTGGCTGTAGTTCCTGAGTTGGTCACAGCACCTGAAACTGAAGTTGACCCTTGTTTTAATAAATAAGTCAAAGAATTTAATGTAGTCGGATCCATCGACTCACTAAAAGTTACTACGATTAGTTTACTGATGCTCACTCCTGTAGCGTTGTTTAACGGGTCTGTTAAAGTCACTGTTGGTTTGGTTAAATCCGGGACTCCTCCTGTTGTGAAGTTCCATGTATAGTCTTTTGCCAGAGCTATACCTGATTCGTCTTTAGCACCTGTAGTAATAGTGGCCGTATAGATAGTGTTTGTGGCCAGATCTGCTGCCGGAGTGAAGGTAACCGTTATTCCGGTGTACGCTACCTCTCCTGAAACAGCCGTAGTCCCCTGCTTTAAAACAAAGTTCGTGTTCGTGATCGTTGAAGAATCCATAGCCACACTGAAGATTGCCGAAATTTTACTGCTAATAGCTATGTTTGTAGCTTCGCTTACGGGGTCTGTTGAAATCACCTTAGGGCGCACGCCGGTAAAATCCTCTTTTTTATTACAACCGGTCATTAATACAACCAATAGCATTGCGATGATTGGAAATACCTTTTTTAGTTTCATTTTAGTTTATTTTAAATTGTAAATGAATTATCATAGAACAAAGGTAAGTCCGACAATTCCGGAAAGCATTACATTATTGTTGATAAAAGTTACATAATTCACATATTATAAATGTGCTAAAACAACTTGTGAGACAAAAAATCCTGTAACAGATAAACGGATTTTTTTCGCAGGAGCCAAAACAGCATCCGTCAACTGTAAGAAAAATGGAAGACGACTTTTTACGTTTTATTCAACTTTAATAGTTGTATATCTGCTTAATAGGAAGTAACACAACAAACATAACCACTCCTTTTCATTTTCAGTTATTATATACTTTTGAGGATCCTGATAAACTAAATCCTCTAAGATCGAAATAATATTATTCAAACTGAATTCTTGTGAAAATCTGATTTAGTCATTTTTTTTAGTTGGGATTATAAAAAGCGGTACAGAAGTGTTATGTATAACTTTTTCTGTAACACTTCCCATAATTATATTTTCCAACCATTTCCGGCTGTGAGAACCCATGACAATTATATCTGCATTCATCTCTTTTGCCGCGTTTAATATAGATTCAGCACAATCACCTTCTTTGACTATGGTCTGAATGGTTTCATCACCAAGGTGTTTTTTTGAATTATCAAGATACTGTTGAGATGCAATTTTCAACTTATCAACATTTACTGATTGCAATGGGCCCATTTCCATATAACCTGTAAATCCCATTATCGGAGAATACTCTCTTGAAGAATAATATACCGGGTCTGATATTACATGCAGCAATATCACTTCAGCATTCATGGATTCAGCTAATAAAAATCCTGCTTCTGCCACTTTTTGTGCGGTTGGATCATAATCCAGCGCGATTAACACTCTTCCTGTCTTATTTGTTTTCATAGTCGTTGTATGTTTTATCAAAGAATGGCAGGACTATTATTATTTACTGAAAACTATTGGATACGTTTTACGCTTTTGCAAGTTCACGGGCCTGACCGACCCAGTTATCCTGCTCAATACGACCTGGAATAATTTCAAGTACCTCGGTAATGGTTTCTATATCTTCATGTGTCAGCTTGCTGATTTGATTAAAAGTATAAATGCCAAGAAGGTTCAGGCGTTCCTCTACCCATAGGCCAAGACCGTCAATCAGCGTTAAATTGTTCGCCTCGTGTTTATATGCAATCCCTAACCTGTCGAAGTAAATTCTATCCTGTCTGTCTCTGATGCTTTTAAGGAGTTCTGACTTATTACCTGCGATCCTGACAAGTTCTTTTGCCTGAAGAACCCATTCATCTCTTTCAATTCTTCCCGGGAAGTATTCAATTGCCTCGGTAACAGCAGCAACATCTTCACTGTTAAAATTACTTATCTGTTTGAACGTATAGATATCCAGCACATTGAGTTTTTCCTTTATCCATCCGCCGATACCGCTGATGATTGTTAAGTCGTCAGCTTCTTCCTTTTTGGCAATTCCTATTCTATTATATTGAATATTCGACTTTCTTTCACTGATCCGATGGAAAAGCTCATCCCTTTTATCCTGGCTATAAACAAGTTCCTTTGCTTGAGCAACCCATTCGTCCCTGTCAATCCTGCCTGAGAAGTATATAATTGCATCATTAAATGTCTCAATATCCCTTGCAGTGAAATTACTGATCTGCCTGAAGGTATAAATATCTAATGCATTTAGACTTGCCTCAATAACATGGCTTATACCGCTTATCTTTTTCAGATCGTCTTTCTCTGCTTCTGTGGCTGTTCCAAAGCTTTCATAATTAAGTAAGTGTTTCTGTTGTGCAATATGAACCAGAACTTTGGTTTCCATTGTAAGTTGTTCGATTTCAATCTCCTTCTCACCAAGACTATTTTTCAGATTAACTATATCCGCATCAAGGTTGACGATACGATTATTCAATTCATGCTTGTCGGATTCAACAGCTTTAATTCTCTTTTCATAAATCGACTTATAGTATAGCCATGCTGTTACATACCCAATGATTGCGGCAACCAGCAATAATGAAAGTATTTCAATGGTTGCTCCACTTTTTGTTTGTGCTAATAGAATTAATAAAGTATTCATGATTTTATTTTTTTATAGTTATTACTGTTCTCCTGTTATTTGCTCTTCCTGCTGCTGTACTATTATTATCTGCAGGTTCTTTCTCTCCCTTAGATTCTATAATGATCTTGTTTGCAGGCAAGCCCTTGCTTTCAAAATAATGCTGCATACTTTGAGCCCGCCTATACCCCAGAGCCTCATTATATTCATCGGTTCCTATCGCATCGGCGTGGCCTGTAATATTGAGTCTGGACTGTGAGTTTTGATTCAAAAAGGCATTTGATTTATCAAAGTATTTGTCAGTCTTTACATCAGAATTGAATTCGGATTTGTCAAATGCAAAGTATATTACAAGATCTGCAGGGATTACTTCCTTTTCCTGCACTAAAGGCTTAGCCAGGGTGTCAACTGCAATGACATCTTTTTGGTTGAGTGTGTCAATTTGCATAGTTACCGGTTCATTACATAATCCTTTTATCTTACACACATAGATATGGGTCGATAGTGCTGACCATCCAAATAATGCAAGAATTCCAATTATCAGAAATTTCATTGTTTTAGTTATTAATTTTTTAAACGGTTTTATTTTTCAATTGAATTTAATCTATTTCTTAATCCTTAAGTCCCTGCCTGGCAAACGGATTGGGAACTGATTGTATTCCATTACCTGATGTTTTTAAAATCGTTCAGATTAAAACCATCTCCATTATCATTAGTTATCTTGCGGTAATTATAGTAATAGAGGTTACCATCAACATCAAAAATCATCTCAAAGCATTTCCCTGCTCCGGAATTCTCAGTCGGGCCAACATGAAAATGAAACAAGGCATTTGTCGGGTTTGTAGCGATTTCGTCCTGAATCTCCGAAGCAGAAAGCAGTTTAACATACGCGGGGTAAACAGTATTAATTTTCTCAGGTGAATCAGCATCTGAGGCCATCCCGTCTTTGTTCAATAGCAATACCTTGTCTTTAAAATCTGCTGAGCCATTGTAGTATTTCAGTCCTCTCAGTGAAATGAAGAAACGTTTTTGTTCAAGATTTTTTGCATGTTTCTGCATGAAATTAACAATTGGAGGTATGACATATCCACAATCAATATTACTGTCGTCTGAATATGAAAGCGGTATGCTGCATAATTCGGGCATGTCGGTCATGTCATTAGCTGGACCTCCCAGCACAAGGCTAATGTAATTATAGCTTACACCTCCCGGATCTTTATCGAAAACACCTTTCAAAAGCACTAAAAAAGAATATTTTGAATCAAACCGTCGTTTATCAAACTCCTGCTGGTCAATAAATTCAAATTCAGTTGATTTCCAATATTTCTGAACGGCATCTTTCATATACATATCATAAGTAATGCTGCCGGTTCCAAGCACAACACAGGTTTTTGAGTTTTTAAACATACCAATTTGCTGTTTAGACGCCAACGGAGGATTTGCCAAAGCTCCCAGGCAAAAAATTCCTAAGGCAACTATGAAAAAGTATTTTTTAAATACATAATCCTTAGTAAATCCTTCGGTAGTACGAACACAATCAGTTTTTTTCATTGTTTTATATTCTTAGTATTACAATACAAAGATGAGCCCTTTTGTTCCAGAATGTGTTACATAACTTTGGGAATAAGTTACATCATTCACACATTCTCTGCTATGACATTGATTGTTTGGTTCTTTATATAATGCGGTAATGTAAATTCAAATTTGCTCCCTTTACCCGACTTACTTTATGTCGGGATATTTCCACCAGTTATCGCCCATGCCGTGCACACAAAAATAGGAGGCTTTTGAGACAGCCTTCTATCAGGCTTTTGATTTTCTTAAATTAATTACGGCTTGGTAACAGCATTACCGTCAAGCACGACAGCAGTCTGTGCGAGAGCCCTGCCATTCATGGATGCTCCTGTTTGAAAAGTAATGCCTGTCATTGACAATATAATTCCTTCAAAGTGTGAGGTTGTTCCTAAGGTTGCCTGACCGGCTATCTGCCAGAAGATGTTCTTAGCCTGAGCGCCTCCGGTCAGGGTAATGCTCACCGCAGAGCTCATAGTAAGGTCACCTGAAATTTGGAAGATCCATACATCGTTTGTACCGCCTGAAATGGTAACATTTGTTGGCAATGTAACTGTGGTCGTCCATTTATAGAGACCTGGGGCAAGAGTTTTACCGCCAATATTACCGGTGCCCAGTTCTAAAAAATCTGGTGAAGCGCGCCCGGCTGCATCGTTATAAGCAGTAATCATATTTTCGACAGCTGTGGTCAGATTAATGGGAGTAGGATCCGCCATGTCGGCTGCATATATTCTTCCAGTCACTTGTGGAGAAGTTGCATATCCGGTTAGGTTTGTCAAGGCAAATCCTGTGATATAAGATGTGGCAGCCGGACTCAGGCCCAAATCTCCGGTAACAGCAGATGTCGGATTGTTATTGATTGCTGTTTTAGCCAGAATCACGTAATTGCCTGCAGCTCCAAGATTTACCACTGCCAGTGCTGAGGTAGTGCCGCCTGTTGTAAAACTCCATACAGTGTTGGCTGCAAGTGCATTGCCAGTTAAGCTTTTTGCCCCGGTAGTTATGGTGGCAGTATAAGTAGTACTGGCTGCCAGGACATTTGTAGGTGTAAATGTTGCTGTCGTTCCTGAATAAGTCACCGTACCAGAAACTGATGTTGTCCCTTGCTTTAAGGTAAATGTTGAAGTGTTGATTGTCAAAGGATCCATTGCTTCACTGAATGTAAATGCAATTACCTTGTTTCGCTCAATACCTGTTACATTGTCGGCCGGATCTGTTGAAGTTACCGTAGGATGTATACCGGTATCATCATTTTTTTTACACCCCGCCATTAATACAATCAACAGCATTACTATGATTGCGAATGTTTTTTTTAGTTTCATTTTAATTTATTTTAAAATTTGAATGAATTATTACAGAACAAAAGTACGATCGTTTATTCCGGAAAGTGTTACAGAATTACAGAAATAAGTTACATCATTCACACATTTGAAAAAGCAATGGAGTGATGACCTTAATTTATTCATCCATCTGCTGATATGCCTTGATTAAGGACTCCGGAAGTTTCAGATGGTTTTTTAGAATACCTGACACGCAGATAGCGTGCTGTCAAAATCAAATTGGATACACGTTCTTTATCCGCGTTTCCTTTGAAAATCCGTTGTGCTTTACCTGCCCAAAAAATCCTGTGTTCTGAATTTTAAATTCACAGAAACATAAATCGAATTGATATCCTTCAGGGAGTCTTTTTTAAATTGAGAAGCAACAGAAGCACCGGCCGCCCATTTTGCTAATGGAGAAAAAAAATGGACGGTCAACAGTTATACTTCTATTGAAATTTTTGTATCCGTCAACTCCAAAGTGTATCGCTGATTTGATATAATCCCTGGCTCGCTAAAAAAAATCTGCACAAAAGGACCCACTGTGATTATCCTTATGAACCACCTCATCAGTATCAAATAAAACAATACTGGTGTAAATTTTTGTTCTTATAATAATCTACAATAAAATAACCAGAAGAATTATAATAAGAATTAATGCACCCCCTGAAAGATACACACCACCACCTATTGTTCTAAGCTCGTGTTTAATTGATTTTACCTCTTTTCGCAGTTCTTTCTTCTCTGATGCCTCCAATTTTGGCATATCCTTCGCTTTGATTTCATCTAACCGGAGCAGAAGGGCCTTAGCTTCTGCCGGAATTGCAGGTTCTGCAGGTTTTGGAGCAGGTACTGTAGTTGGTTCAGTAGTCGTGGCATTTAATTGCAACGGAATAAATGTTAATGACAAGCATGCTGCCATTAAACAAAAAACGATCCTTTTCATTTTACTTAATTTATTAATTAGTTGATTTAAAATTGATTACTTATATTGAATATCCAGGGTATTATTAAAATAATTTCTTACCCTGAATAACCCTGAGTATCACTGCAATAATTGCAATAACAAGGAGAATGTGTATGATGCCTGCGGCATTGTACCCAATAAATCCGATTGCCCATGCAACAATCAGGATTACTGCTAAAACATAAAGTAGATTTCCCATGATTTTTGATTTGGTTTGATTTAATTTGGTTGACGTTCAATTGATCTTGTTGTGTTAAGCCGGATTTATAATTCAGAAATAATCTTGCGTACCTCTTCTTTTGTTTTACCAAGTTTAGACTGGAGCCTGCCCAGCAACTCATCCTGCTTGCCTTCTATTAACAATAAATCACTATCTGTTAGCATGGCGAATTTTTGTTTCAGTTTACCTTTTGTCTTGTTCCAGTCGCCTTTAAATTCAGTTATATTTTTCATGAATTTTTGGTTTAAATAATTTAGCTAAAATATCATTACAAAGGTGGCCACACTTAAAATGTTAACTGTTACATTATTTTGGGAATAAGCTACATCATTCACACATTCCCAAAAACGTTGAGCCTTATTGTTGGCTTGCTTTTTTATTTAAAGAAGATGGCTGCCTGATTTTCTTTTCAGACAGCCTCTTTTATAGAAAGATAATATAATTGACCAGAAACCTTACTTAGGGGGAATAATATCAATTATAACGGTGCGGTTATAAAAGCGTTCCTCCGCAAATTTGTTTTCAAACGGTGATAATCTTTCATCCTCACCAAATCCGTATACTTCAAATTTAACATCGCTTCTGCCGGCCTTCGACAGGGCATTTTCAATAATGCTCCTGACCTCGTTAGCCCTGGCAAGAGACAATTCCTGGTTATGAGTTGCATCTCCGATAATATCGGTATAGCCATGAATTATTACAGTTGCGTTTTTTGGGATCAGCGGTGTTACGATATCGGTGAGATACTTTTCATAAAGTTTTATGGCATCCGACTCATCGAATTCAAAAATCATACTGAATCTCATCCCCTGTTCGTCTTTAGGTGGTGTCCAAAGTACCATGTGCACCGGAGCATCCTTTTTCACAACCTTTCCGCTCTTGGTCTTGCCAACCATAGTCACTTTGTAATTACCTTCAGGACGGATACCCAAAATGGATTTCCCCGGAATGCTGACAGTCTCCTGTGTATAAGGCCCAAATTTTTGCAAAGTTCCTTTTTCATCCCTTATTTCAAGCGACCATGAAGAAAATGCTTCATTTGCTCCATCGGCATTGAAAGTAACATAACTGTCAATAGGCGCCGTTTGTACAGCTACCAACTCTACCGGCTTCAACGGGGCACCAGGACCACTCAGGAATTCCATCAGTAAGACCGGTGAACTACTCTCAACAGACACTCTGCGGTCATCCTCATCAACGAGAACAAGCTCTTTTGTGGCACCGGGTTTCTCAGAAGGGATTTTTGGATTATTGCGCCCTTCGGTACTGATTCGTGAATCCGTAATTCCAAATACATCAACCAGATATTTCTTAACCGACTCAGCAATAGCTTTTCCATCGGCCAGACTTTTCTCAGATGATCCAACCAGGTTTATTGTTGCCGAAGTATTTTTTCCCATACGGTCACCAAGGATGTTCAGAACATTATAATAGACAGTCATTTGCCTGTCAGAACGACCTGAGAGTTTTTTAGGTTTAAATACTTCCAGCTGGTCTTCTTTGAAGTCTTTAACCTGATCTTTCCTTAGCAGCACATAACGATCGGGTATCTCTGAAGAACCCAAATCGAAAAATATATAGTTCCGGACAGGAAATAATTCCCCCACCCTGCGCCCGACCGTAATATTCGTGGGAGCGTTAACAGAAAACCTGACTTCAGGCTCTGCTACTACTACTACTACCGGCGCTATTACTACAGGCTTTGCCGGTGCTGAAATTTTATGGCCACGCCCAAACTTAAGGGCAGCGCCTACTCTCACAGTGGTCAGATTCCATGTTTCTATTGAACGTGGGTCCTGATTATAATAAGGGTGAATAGAAATAAAAGGAGAGAGTACAGATTGCCTCTCCTTGTCCTGTGATGAGAGTGGAATATCGACCCCTGCTCCGATTTGCAGCGAGATTAATGATTTGTACACTTTGCTAAAATCCCCTTTCACATCCGGAGTGACCTCCTGATCAGGATAATCGGGATTAATCCCTTGCTCGTATTTGAATGATTTTCCCATATTGAAAGCAAAGCGTGGGCCGCCATACAAATAGAAATTAGATTTGAATGGGGCTAAGCGCAAGCTCGGCTCCACTGTAATATAGGTAAGTTTAGCGGACAAGTCAGCCGGGCAGTTACAAGGAGTAACTACTTGGTCGAACGAACCTTTGCGGCTGTCATACCCTGCCTGCAGCATTATACCCAATCTTGAATCAGGACGATGATACTCCAGAAGTGGTGCAAGATAGAGACCCACCCCATTGCCATTATGAAAAGCAGTAGGAACGGTTAAATCTAAATTCAATTCCTGAGTGGTGCCGCGATAGTAATTAAAATTTGCACCAACCGCTGCGCCAAACCACCATGAGGGTTTCGTGAACTGATCCACCTGTGCCTGAAGGGTCGCCTGAATACCTGTCAAAATCAAAGCGCTTAAAATAAGACTTTTAATGGGCAGGTTATAAGGGGACCACGCCATGCGTGATCCCTTTTTAAAATTAATTTTAGCTTTCATATTATTTATGATTTACGGCTTAGTAATTATGTTTGTACTGGTTAATACTACTGATCCATTTCTGGCAAGCATTCTGCCCTCTGCTTTTGCATATGGACCCATCGTTATGGATGTTAAGGCCAATATGTTTCCTTTAAATGAGGTATAGTCTCCAATGATCGCTGAACTGGTAACCTGCCAAAAGACGTTTTTAGCCTGAGCGCCTCCGCTAAGGATAACATTGCCACCTGTCGGAGACGGAAAAGGTCCACCGCCTACTGTGGTAAATTCAGCTGCTATCTGGAAAATCCAGACGGCATTCGCATCACCCTGAGCATCAAGAGTCAGATCGCCAAACTGTATTCCCAGTGTGGATGTTGATTTATAAAGGCCGGGGGCAAGTGTTTTGCCACCCTGATCGCCAGCTATTATGACGGGTGCCGGCGCAGTTGCGTTTGCAGCAAAAAGATACGCATCGGTCAAATCTTGTTTGGCCTGTGTCAGCATGGCAGGCACACCGGCAGGAGCAACATCATCGGAGGCATAAAAAGCTCCATTCACAATGATGCCAGGAGGGAATCCGACAATCCCAGTACGAGGGCCCGGACTTATCCCAACATCCAAATCATGAATCTCACTGAAGCCTGCCTGGTTGCTGACTCCCAAACCTGCGATAATACCGAACCGGGCAACCGATTTAAGATCAACGCCCACTGGACCTAAAGGTGCACCGGTACTAAATTTCCATACATAGTCATTCGCAATTGGAATACCGGCAGGATTCTTGGCATCTGTTGTAATCGTTGCTGTATAAGTATTTCCCGATAATAATAGACTTGTTGGTGTAAAAGTCGCAGTTGTACCGGAATAGTTAACTGTTCCGGCAACCGGTGTTGCTCCTGTCATTAATGTAAATGAAGTTGTGGTGATTGTTAAAGGATCCATAGCTTCGCTGAAAACTGCACTGACAACTTTATTAAGAGCCACTCCTGTTGCCAGGTTTAACGGATCAGTAGAATTCACCTTAGGAGCCGCAACGGTTCCGGTAGTAAAATTCCAGACATAATCATCAGCCATATTTGTACCGGCTGCATTCTTAGCTCCGGAAGTTATTGTTCCTGTATAAAGCGTACCTGAGGTAAGGATGCTGGTTGGCTTGAAAGACACAGTTGTACCTGAGTACGAAACTGTTCCTGCAACAGGTGTCACCCCTTGCTTAACAGTAACAGTAGTTGTTGTAAGGCTAAGAGGATCCATAGCCTGATTAAAAGTTGCAGTTACTGTTTTATTAAGGAAAACGTTTGTTGCCGCATCAGCCGGATCGGTGGAGATCACCATGGGCGCCAGTGTTGAACCTGTACTAAAGGTCCAGACATAATCTTCCTGCAATGCATTACCTGTTAAATCTTTAACAGTAGACATGATTGTTACCGAATAAGTAGTTCCTGCCAATAGCTTTGCATTAGGCTTGAAACTCATCTTTTCACTGTTGCCATCATAGGTTAATGATCCTGAAAGATCCTGTAAACCTTTGGCACTTGATTGTAAAATCATTGATTCCGGAGTTATTGTTTCCGGATCCATCTGTTCATTAAATGTTGCTGTAATTATCTTGTCAAGCGGTACGCCTGTAGCAAGATTAGCAGGGTCAGTTGATATTACAAGAGGACATACTCCATCAATAGTAACGAAATCATCTTTCCTGCAATTTGTGATTAATACTGCAAGAAATATGACAGCCACTGAAGTCATCCATAATCTTTTTGTTTTCATAATATTAATTTTTATTGATGTATTATTAGTTTATGGTAGTATTACTGCATTACCGTCAAGTACTACAGCAGTTTGTGCAAGTGCCCTGCCTTTAAAGGATGCCCCTGTCTGAAAATTAATAGCTGTCATCGATAATATGATACCTTCAAAATGAGAGGTCGTTCCAAAAGTTGCCTGACCGGCTACCTGCCAGAAAATGTTCTTGGCCTGAGCACCCCCGGTAAGGGTAATGTTCACTCCATTGCTCACGGTAAGGTCCTGGGCAATCTGGAAGATCCATACATCGTTCTCGCCGCCCGAAAT
>JABMQA010000377.1 GCA_013203545.1 Bacteroidota bacterium | reverse complement strand
TTAACCGCAGGTATGCGCACAGGCGGCGATCGTATAGGGTAAGGCTGGGATTTATTTCATCCAGTTTTTGGTAAAACGATTCATAAACCTGGTTAAATTGGGCTTCAAAATCCTTCCAGTCGGAATCCTCAGCACTTTCACGTAATTCATCTATGCATCTTTCGATGACCTCCCTGTTGGATCGTGGAACCTGAGCCTTAACCCTGATGAGTTTATCGGCCATAGAGGTAAAGATATCATTCTTTTTCTGTAGCAAGATGATATTAGAGGTGATCTCCTTGTTGCCTAATTCCAATTGATCGGTTAAATTTTGTTGTTCAAGTTTCAGTTTATCTTTTTCCAATTGTAAATTTTTATGTTTCAGAATAGCTTTTACGGCCCGCGTACGCATATGGATAAAAAGCGTAAAGATCAATATAACGATCACCACCGACACTATTAAAGCCGCTTTTAATATGATGGTTTTCCTTCGGTTCTTCATGTTAATCATTAAAGTTTCTTTTTCAAAATCATACTTGAATTGCAGTTCGGCTAATTTTTTTGTATTGCCTTCGCTTTCTACAATTTGTAAATATTCCGTAAATTTTTTATGCAACTCATAAGCAAGCCGGTAATCTTTCTTCGTTTCGTAAATCATTGCAAGGATATGGGCGCTTTTCATTGCAAGATCAGCCCATTCGGATTTTTCGGAGATGTCGAAAACCTTTGTTAAATCTTCTACAGCCGCGTTAAGTTCATTTTGTTGATAAAGTAAATAACCCCTTCCAAAAAGAATGTTATTATTCAGCTTAGCATGCCCGGCTATGTCAGCATATTCCAATGCCCTGTTGAAATATATCAATGCGTGGACCGTATCTCCCGAAAAAACAGATAAAGAAGCCATGTTATTTAAAGTAGCAGTGGTATAAAAATAATTACGTTTCAAAAGGTATATTTCCAAGACTTGTTGATAATAATCCATTGCTTGTTGATAATTCCCCAGTGTGGTATTGGTGATGGCAATATTACCCAATACAGTTAAAATCAGGAATTGATTATTCAAATCTTCAGCTCTCTTTAATGCTTTGTGAAATATTTCAAGCGCCTCATCATGTTTGTTTTGTGTGCCATAGAGCATTCCTATTCTGTTCATACACATACATTCTTTTTCTAAATTCGATGCCTGTTTAAAAATATCCAATGCGGTGGTGTAATGTTTGAAGGCTTTATCATATATTGAGATGCTCGAAAAAATATCTCCGTGAATCATATATGACTCGGCAAGCAGTGGTTTGTTGCCGCATTTTTCAGCTAAGAATTCCGCCTGCTTTATCAAATCAACTGCAGAACTGTGCTCTCCAACATTCATATAGTATTGACACTTTCGATGCAGGGCTTTAATTTCCCCTTCGATGTAATTAGCTGCCACAGCCTCCTTATAGGTTTCTTCTGCATAAAGCAACAATGAATCATAATTGATGTAATAATACTTTTTTGAAATGGTATTTAATAAATCAACCCGCGCCTTCCTGTCGATGGTCTTGTCAAGCAGGCACATCAAACTGTCTATTTCCTGGGCAGGGCAATAACTACGTAAAAAAATAAAAATAATAACAATTAAACTGTTTTTGCTCAAAAATTTCATGCAGACAAATTTACTATTTTCCAAATGTAATTGTCTGAAATAAAATTATAGAATTCAAAAAAGCCGGCCCAAACGGGCCGGCTCTGATAACATTAACTACCTAACGTCCATGAAAAATCTTACCTTATCACTATTTTCCTTACTTCATTGAGGTGCTCATTATTGATTTTTACATAGTACACACCTCCTGAGAAAGTACTGACATTCAGGTTGGTTTTATTCGTGAAGTTTTTCTCAACCAATACCTGGCCTTTTGAGTCGATGATCTTCACTCCTACCACACCGGTGTAACTGTTGTTTAGTTTTATTGTAATTTCCTCACTGGCAGGGTTCGGATAGATTTCGAGGCTTGCTGTATTGAGTGTTCCTGTTCCGCTACTATTCATTTC
>JABMQA010000376.1 GCA_013203545.1 Bacteroidota bacterium | reverse complement strand
TAAATTTACAAGTTGAATCATTTTTTACTTCTATCGGCTTGTTAAGCCTGATTTTGCTGATGTTATTAATTGGTCGTTATGCATTACTTGATAAAGCTATGAAAGTAATGATTTTAATTTTAGGGATATTGACTATTGTTGCATTTTTCTTTGCTCTTAAAAATGGTGCACAGGCTCAGTCCGGATTTACACCCCTGCCCTTATGGGATACTGCAGGACTTACCTTTTTAATTGTTCTTATGGGATGGATGCCGACCCCGATTGATGCTTCAGTTTGGCCATCTTTATGGGCACTTGAAAGGCAAAAACAAACCAACTACAAGCCAAGCTTTAAAGAATATCGAATTGATTTTCATTTAGGTTATTTTGGCTCAGCCTTTTTAGCAATCTTCTTTCTCGGATTAGGGGCATTGGTCATGTACGGTACAGAGAACCAATTTTCATCCAGTGGTTTAGTATTCTCGCAACAATTGGTCTCGTTATATTCAGGATCAATTGGTAGCTGGAGTACGCATATTATAGCAATTGTGGTATTTATCACAATGCTTAGCACAGCATTAACAGTAATTGATGGCTATCCTAGATCGCTGGAAGGCTCTTTACTTCAAATATTTCCATCTCTTAAAAAATTTGGGTCAAAGATGTATTTCTTCTGGGTAATATTTCTATCAATTACTTCTTCAATTATTATAGCGTTTTTTATAAAAAATATGGTAGAATTACTGGTTTTTGCCACAATACTTTCTTTTCTGACAGCTCCAGTAATTGCTTTAATCAATTACAAAGTAGTTACCAGTGAATTTATTCCAAAGCTCTCGCAGCTACCCACGTGGTTAAAAATTCTGAGTTGGGCAGGGTTATGTTTTCTGATTGTTTTTATTATATTGTATGTTTATTATCATTTATTGTCATAATATTTAAAAAAGAAAATTTATGAGCCATAATGAAAGTGGAATAATCAAACTTCAGTCAGTGGGTTTTCTCCGAAAAACAATGGGAGATTATTTCAACAGATTGAAAGATGCAGTAGATACAGGTAATAAAAAAATTGCCTGGTGTACCAGTGTTGGACCGGCCGAATTATTATACTCAATGGGTTTTGAAGTATATTTCCCTGAAAATCATGGAGCAATGCTGGGAGCATCAAAAATTGCTGATAAATACATTCCTTCAGCAGTTGCCCTTGGGTATTCACCAGATATTTGTTCTTATCTTACAAGTGATATTGGAGCCTTCTTGCAAAATGAGACTCCTCTACAGAAAAGTGGATTTGAATCCGTACCGAAACCTGATATCCTGGTTTATAATACAAATCAATGCAGGGAAGTGTTAGACTGGTTCTCATTTTATGCAAAACATTTTAATGTACCTGTAATTGGTATTAATACACCACTTTGTATTAATGCATTGACTCCGAATATAATTCAGAATGTCGCAAAACAATTTGAAGAATTAATACCAGAACTCGAGAAAGTTTCAACGCAGAAATTTGATATCGATAAATTCAGGGAAACAATCGCATTATCTCACGATGGATGCGTTTTATGGCGGGAAGTTCTTGAAACTGCCAGGCATAAACCATCCCCAATAAACTTTTTTGATTCTGCCATTCATATGGGGCCAATCGTTGTAATGCGTGGAACCACATATGCAACAGATTATTATAAAGTGTTACTGGCAGAACTAAAGGACCGAATTAAAGCTAATATTAGCGCTGTTCCAAATGAGAAACATAGAATTTATTGGGATGGAATGCCGCTCTGGTACAAATTAAGCGATATGGCAAAATTATTTGCCAAACTCAATACCTGTATCGTTGCTTCTACATACTGTAATAGCTGGGTTTTCGATGATCTTGACCCTGCTTCACCCTTTGAATCTTCAGCACTTGCCTATTGTAAATTATTTATTGTAAGGGCTGATGAGGTTAAAGAAAATGTACTGGAGAAATTAATGACAGATTTCTCAATAGAAGGTATAATTTACCATGAGTCAAAAACATGCTCGAGAAATTCCAATAACCTTTACGGACTTCATACCAGGTTATTCAACAAAACAAATATTCCGTTTCTTGAAATAAATGGGGATTTAAACGATCCAAGGTGTTATAGCGAGGAACAATCTATAATTGCTATCGAAACTTTTGTAGATCAATTGGGAAGTAGGAAGTAGGCAGTCCTCAGTTGTGAGTAGGGAATAGGGAGTGAACAGTAAAAGCGCTAGACCATGATCAGTTAACAGACTGAAGACTGCTGACTGAAGACTGCGGACTGTAAAGAAGACATAAATTTTAGTAACAAGAAATAAAATGTACAGGGCAGGAATCGATCTCGGTTCATCATATACAAAAGGGGTTTTGGTTGATGAGAATAACAATATTCTGGACTATCACCTTGTTAAAACCGGATTTGATTTTAAAAAGGCATCACAAAAAATTATTGATAAATTTTCCGAAAACTTTAAAATAACATATCCTGTTTATACTTGCGGATATGGAAGGGAACAATTAGACATTTCAACCGTTGCAAACTCTGAAATAACAGCATTGGCAAAAGCTGTCCACCATAAATATCAACGTGCCTGCTCTGTAATTGATATTGGCGGCCAGGATACCAAGTATGTTAAAGTAAATGCTTCCGGAGGTGTGGAAAGATTTAAAATGAACAGAAAATGTGCTGCAGGGACAGGTTCGTTTATTGAAGAAATTGCATTTCGGTTGGACGTTACACCAACTGAATTTAATGATATTGCACAACAAGCAACAGAAGAAATCAAGATAAATAGTTATTGTACTGTCTTTGCAGTTTCTGAAATTATTGGAAGAATAAAAGGAGGAACATCACTTTCAAATCTTGTTCTGGGCATATATTATTCGATCATTGACCGTAGCTTTGAGCTTTCGCTGATAGAAGATTTTTTGATAATTACAGGTGGTATACCAGATAATCATCCGCTAATTGTTAAGCTTTTTAAAGAAAAATTCAAAAACACCGAAAGTCCCGAAAAATCACAGTTTTTGTCTGCTTATGGTTGTGTCCTGTTAAATGACGAGAAAAAGGATGAATAAAGAAAATCCAAAATCACCACAGATATTTGAAGGAATCAGAATTCTCGATTTCTGCCAGGTTATTGCCGGTTCTTATGCTACAACAATTTTAGCTGATATGGGGGCTGAAGTAATAAAAGTTGAACAACCCGGAAGCGGCGATGCATTGCGTAAGGTAGGGCCAGTAATTAATGGTAAAAGTGTTTTTTTTCTTCAAACAAATCGAAATAAAAAGAGTATCTGCATTGATCTTAAAAAACCCGAGGGCATAGATTTAATTAGAAGGATGGTTCCACACTTTGATGTTATCACTGAAAATTTCAAACCGGGAGTAATGAGTGAACTTGGTTTGGGGTATGAAGATGTGAAGAAGCTTAAAAAAGAGATAATATATCTATCTGTATCCGGATATGGGCACAATAATAAATATTCAAAAAGACCTGCTTATGATAATATTATTCAAGCTGAGACAGGCCTTGCATCATTAAACGGATTTCCGGAACACGGAATCCCTTTGCGCAGCCCTTTAAGTGTGTCAGATTATACTTCCGGGACTTATGGGGCATTTGCAGTTTCTTCTGCATTATATCATTTAAAAAATACCGGACAGGGGCAGTTTATTGATATTGCAATGTACGATGCTTTAATTTCATTTATGGACAATACTTTCCTGATCTGTGATTCAAAAAAAGATGAAATAGCCTCTGGCACTAAGTTGGAAGAATTGGGTTTGAAAAGCACAGGAAACCGCCATCCCGATTCTTCCCCACATGGATTTTATAAAACAAAGGACGGATATGTTGCTCATACTTCTTTGACTAATAATATGTGGCACAAGTTACTTGGTGTTATTGGCAAAGAAGAACTGATTCAGAAAGAAGAGTACAATACGCTCATAAATCGTAAAAAACACTGGAAAGAAATAGACAATATTGTTGAAAGCTGGACACAATTGCATTCGAGTGATGAGGTTATTAATATTTTCAGGGAAAACAGACTTCCATGCGGTAAAGTTCGCTCAATTGATGAAGTTTATAATGATAATCATAATAGCGAAAGAGGCGTTTTTGCAGAAATTGAACTTCCGCTTGCAGGGAAACTTAAAATCTCAAACATCCCAATAAAGTTTTCTGAAACTCCGGTTAAAATCATTACTCCATCTCCATATCTGGGTGAAAATGCTTATGATGTACTTAACGACATAATGCGTTTTTCAAAAGAAAAGGTTGATGAACTAATAGAAAAAAATGTTTTATTTATTAATGAAAATAAATAATTATGAATAATAAGCAAAGAGAAGTTGTAATTGTAAGTGCAGCCAGAACCCCTATTGGTAAACACGGTGGATTTTACAATGATTTACCTGCCGAAGATTTAGCTGTTTTAGCGGTGAAGGAAGCAATTGACCGCTCGAAAATTGATCTTTCAAAAATAAAAATCGACCATATAGTGGCAGGAATGATTTATATTGATTCCCAAAATCAACAAATCTATCTTCCAAGAAATGTGGCAGGAAGAGTGGCTGATATTTATAATGATACAGATAATTTAAGGGTTGCTCCCGGTAAAACCACATTAAGAATCTGTGGAACAGGCTTTCAAATCCTTGCTGATGCGTTTGATTTGCTAATGCATGATGAACCACAAAAAATGAATTGTGTGATTTCTTTTGCCACGGAAAATATGTCTCAAACAAACCTGATACATCAGGGAAGAAGAAAAAAAGACAATGTATGGGATTTTGATGAAGCACCATTAAAGGATTATTTGCTCGAAGGCTTTGCCCATAATTTGTACAAAACATTAATGCCTAAAACAGCCGAAGTATATGGAGCGAAGGTGGGTATCACACGAAAGGAATGTGATGAATTCTCATATTTAAGCCATAAAAGAGCAAAAGAAGCACAGTTGCAACAATGGAACAGGTTTTCCGATTCAGGTAAAAATGATTTTCTAAAAGGAATTTTTAATGTTGATACCGTTGACAAAGCCGGAAACGCTTTAAATGTTTGGAAAGATGAAGGCACAAAATATGACATTAGTTTAGAAGAGCTTGCCGCGTTAAGGCCAATGCTTGGCCCAAAAGGATTGGTAACCCCTGGTACTGCCAGCCAAATTAGCGACGGCGCAGCAGCAGCTGTATTGATGGATAGGGAATTTGCCGATAAAAATAATATACCTTACCTGGCAATATTAAGAGGATACCAATTTTCTACTGTTGACCCGGAAATTATGGGGCAGGGGCCGGTTCCGGCAGTGAAGCAACTTTTAAAAAATTTGAATTTAAAGCTTTCTGATATAGATCTGTTTGAGATTAATGAAGCATTTGCTGCCCAATATCTTGCTGTTGAGAAAGAACTTAAACTTCCGAGAGACAAAACAAATGTGAATGGTGGAGCGGTTGCAATAGGACATAACATTGCGGCAACCGGATTGAGAATAACCACCGATTTGATCTATGAATTAAAGAGACAAAATAAAAAGCTCGGAATTGCTTCTGCTTGTATCGGAGGAGGACAGGGAGGTGCAATTTGTGTTGAAATTGTATAAAAAGAAATACTTAAAGCGACTAAAGTTTGTACCGAAGGCATGCCTTTGGCAGAGTGCCTAAAGTTATAGAAACGGACAAAATGAAATTTTGCATAAAGTTAGAACTTTAGGCAGTCTAAGAAGCTGTATAGAAATTGATGGAGAAATAAATAGCCC
>JABMQA010000005.1 GCA_013203545.1 Bacteroidota bacterium | reverse complement strand
GTTTGAGTAGCCCCACTCGTTGTCGTACCAGTTAAGTGTTTTAACATAGCGTTTTCCGAGTACCTTGGTATATTCGGCATCATAAATTGATGAATATGAGTTTCCGACAATATCGGAAGAGACGATTTTTTCGTCGGAGTAGAGCAGGATATTCTTCATTTTAGGTGAAGAAGCCGCCAGGCGCACAGCTGCATTGATGTCGGCAACAGTAACATCCTGTGCCACCTCAACAAACAGGTCCACCACCGATCCATCCGGGACAGGTACACGCGAAGCCATACCATCCAGTTTTCCTGCAAGTTCAGGGATTACTTTACCAACGGCGCGTGCGGCACCGGTAGTTGTAGGAATGATGTTTTCGGCAGCAGCACGGCCACGACGCCAATCCTTGTGAGGTACATCGGCCAAACGCTGATCGTTGGTATAGGCATGTGTTGTTGTCATGAGTCCTTCAACAATTCCAAAAGCATCGTTGAGCACTTTAGCCATAGGTGCAAGGCAGTTGGTGGTACAACTGGCATTGGAGATGATCCGGTGCTCGGGCAATAACTCTTCGTCGTTAACACCCACAACAATGGTTGCATCAATTTCGTCCTTTGCAGGAACGGTAAGGATAACACGTTTTGCACCGGCATCAAGATGTGGCTGTAGGCTTTTGCGGTCTCGGAAAACGCCTGTTGCCTCAATAACGACATCTATTTCAAGTTCTTTCCATGGATACAGTTTCGCATCTTTTACAGTGAGCATTTTCACCTTTTCGTTCGGTGTGATCAGAAAATCCTTTTCGAGATGAACCTGCTGGCCAAAGCCACTCATTACTGTATCATACTTTAGCAGGTATGTCAGTACTTTGTCGTCGTATAAGTCGTTGATGGCAATAACATCAATATCTTCACGTGCATTCAAAATTCTGAACACGGATCTTCCGATTCGTCCAAATCCATTAATTGCTACTCTCATTTTGAGCCTCCTTCCTCGTTAATAGTTTCATAGGCAAGTATGATATCTTTTATTCTGGATGCCATGGCAAGCGAGTTGTGATACCATATTAAAACCTTTACCATTTTGCCTTTTGAGCGCATGGTGGCCTGTTTGTCGTAAATAACGGAGTGCCGGTTTCCGACCACATCCACCGATACAATCGGATCTTCACAAACCTGTAAAATGTCTGGAATTTTTTTAGCTCTCTTTTCCACAGCTTTATCAACCTGGTCAATGGTCACGGTAGGATCTTTCAGGACCAGGGTCAGGTCGAGCAATGATCCGGCAGGGATTGGAACATTCAATGCTGTTCCTTCAATTCTTCCTTTGAACTCAGGCATAATTTGCTCAATCCACCTTGGTGTTGGGGTTTCGTTGGGTATAATATTTTCGGCAGCGGAGCGGCTTCTTCTGAAGTCGGTGCCAGCGGTATCCCGTAAGGGTTGATCGGCAGTGTATGAATGAACAGTAGTGAGCATGGCATAATCCACACCAAAAGCTTCATCAAGAATTTTAAGCATGATGGCCGTGGCATTTGTGGTTGATGAGCCGGCAGAAATGAGCCTGTCGGATTTCTTCATCGTATGTTCGTTAACACCTTTCATTACAATCCGATCTATTTCATTTGAAGGTAGTGAAGCAAGTATTATCCGCTTTGCACCGGCTTCGAGGTGGCCGTTCATTTCATCCCTGGTACGGTATTTTCCCGTGCCATCAACAACTACATCCACATCAAATGCATCCCATGCTACGTCTGTAGGTGCTTTTCCTTTTACAAACCTCGCCCTTCCATTCTTCGATACAAGGTAATTTCCTTCCAGTTTTGCGTCAATTTTGCCTTTGTTTCTTTTTGATTCGGCCTGGAGGAGGTACACTAGGATTTCGGGGCGGCCGATGTCACTGATGGTAACCACCTCAATCCTTTCATCCTCAAGGCACAAACGGTATAAATGGCGGTTGATCTCGCCAAATCCCATAAGGCCTAATCGAATTTTTTTCATAATAATCCTTTCTTTTAAATATAAAATTCAAAACATCAACAATCCTTGGTTTTATTTATTGCTGATGTGATATTAATTAACATTAATTTAATAATTTAGTCGCAATACCTTAATAATCATTTATCATTATACCAACCGGCATACATTGAATAACTTGTGGCAATACGCTGAATCTCTCCCTCCATCAAAGCTTTATCAATATCCTTAATTTTTTTCGCAGGAACCCCTCCATAAACCGATCCCGACTTTACGATTGTATTTTTTGAGACCAGGGTGCCGGCAGCAATGATGGAGTTACTTTCGACGACTGCATGGTCCATGATTATTGCGCCCATTCCGATCAGCACATTGTCGTGAATAGTACATCCATGAACAATAGCTCCGTGTGCGATGGATACATAATTCCCGATATTTACCGGCGCTATTTTGTACGTACAATGTACAATGGCGCCATCCTGAATATTGACATGATTACCAATCCGGATATAATGCACATCGCCCCTCACCACGGTATTAAACCACAGGCTACATTCATCCCCGATTTCGACATCGCCAACAATTGTGGCGTTTTCGGCAAGGAAGCAATTTTTTCCGATTTTTGGAATAAACCCGTTAACAGTTTTTATGAGGGCCATTTTTTATTTCACTTTATTGTTAAACGTATAGAAAGGAAAAAGGTTGAATAAATTTTACCAGTTTACAACAGCCTTGTTGAAAATATCCTCCACAAGGTACTCAGTTATAATCGGGACATAGGTATCCTGTACACTGGCAAAATCGAGGTTACTCGGATAGTCTTCATATCTTGTAAACGTTTGCTTTTCAAAGCTCTGTGTTTCATCAAGCGTGTTGACATAGGTAACCTTCAGTGATATGGTCAGCCTGTTCAGGGCGGCAATGTCATCACTTTGAATGGCAGTAGGTTGTGTGTTGTAACCGGTAATTTCACCTTCCAGCACCAGGTCTCCTCCCTGGTTTACAATAATCAGACTGGTTTGCGATTGAAATTTATCACGAAGTGCGTCAGTTAATTCCTGGCTAAGCGTTGGATTAACCAATGGTGCATAGTTAGGAAAGTTACCAATCCTGATGGTTTTAACCTCTGGTGAGATGGATGCCCCTGTAAAGGAGTAATTTATGCTGCAGGAGTTGAGCATAATCGTGCTAACCACAACGATAGCAAAAATAACTTTCCTGGTCATTATTGATTGATGTTGTATTCTTTTATTTTTCGATAAAGGGTTCTTTCTGAAATACCCAGATCATTGGCAGCAGCCTTTCTTTTTCCTTTATGCCGTTCCAGTGCTTTATTAATCAGATCCATCTCCTTTTCCTGTATCGATAACGATTCTTCTACAACTTCCGGATCCTGAATGGCATCTTCCATAACGGGAACGTAATCGGTGTGAATTTCGATATCGTTATCAAAATCCTTAATATGACTTATGTCGCGGAAAAGCTTCTTTACAAGTTGCGGATTGTTTTCCCGTACCTGACCGGAGTCATCATGCTGAAGGATTTCCACCACAGTGCGCTTCAAATCGCTGATATCTTTTCTCATATCAAACAGGATTTTATAGAGTATATCCCGTTCGGTCATATCCTTGGTGCTATCGTCTTTGGAATATAGAACAGGCAATTTGGACACATTGGACTGAGGAAGGTATTTTAACAATGTACCAGCAGTAATGCTTCTCTCTTCCTCGATGATGGATATCTGCTCGGTAATATTTTTAAGTTGCCGAACATTGCCATCCCACCTGTAGTTAATTAATAATTCAACGGCTTCAGATGTGAGTTGTAGCGGGGGCATACGGTATTTTTCAGCAAAATCGGAAGCAAATTTCCTGAAAAGCAAATGGATATCATCCTTGCGGTGGCGAAGTGGCGGCATAAATATGGGAACTGTATTTAATCTGTAATACAGATCCTCCCTGAACTTCCCCTTTCCGATCGACACGGGAATATTAACATTGGATGCGGCAATAACACGCACATCTGTCTTTATCTCTTTTGAAGACCCAACTTTGAAGAACTCACCGGTTTCGAGAACGCGCAATAACCTTACCTGTGTGGATAATGGAAGTTCTGCCACTTCATCAAGAAAAATGGTACCTCCGTCAGCTGCTTCAAAATAGCCTTTACGTGCCTCGTGAGCGCCTGTAAACGACCCCTTTTCGTGGCCAAATAATTCGGAATCAATCGTTCCCTCGGGAATTGCACCGCAGTTTACTGCAATATAGTGCCCATGTTTTCGAGCGCTAAGCTGATGTATGATTTGTGGAAAGGCCTCTTTTCCTGTACCGCTTTCACCGGTAATCAAAACAGTAAGATCGGTTGGTGCTACCTGCTTTGCAATGTCGATGGCACGGTTCAGTTCAGGGGCGTTTCCAATAATTCCAAAACGTTGTTTAATTAATTGAATATCCATCAAGTATTTCTTAATTTCTAATAATTGTGGTTTGCCTGCAAAAATACGAATTATTTGCCAAATATGCAGATATCACGGGTATTTTATGACAACATGACACCAAAAACGATTACTTCCTCAATTTGTTTTACAAGCTGCCTGTCGATTTAAAATCAGTAGACAAATGGCTGAGGTTGAATATCCAATGATAATTCCGAGTATGGATCCGAATAAAACATCACCGGGATAGTGCACTCCTAAATAAATCCTGGAGTAGGAAACTAATGCAGCCCAAAGGAGTATTAGAATGTTGAAATATTTGAAACTTTTTCCCAGAAATGGGATGAGGAAAGTTGCCAGGGCAAAGGTACTGGCTGCATGCGAGGAGACGAAACTGTAAGGTCCGCCACATTTATCCCTGACTGTATGAACAACCATAGCAAGGGCTTCATCATGACAAGGCCTGGGACGCATGGTTAGGTTTTTTATTAAAACGCTTATCTGGTCACTTAAAGTGATAGTGATTGCAACAAAAAGCAATATCCAGATGACATTCCTATGGTATTTCCGGATCAGTAAAAAAATAAGGAAAACATACAACGGAAGCCAGATCAGTTTGTCGCTTAACCAGTACATAATAAAATCAAAAAAAGTATTATGTAAACTATTAAGAAAAAGGAAAACCTCACTGTCGATGATTTTTATTGTTTCCAGCAATGTGGTTTTTTTTCAGATTATTGTGTTAATTAATTGCAGTCTTTAGTCTACAGTCTACAGTCTT
>JABMQA010000375.1 GCA_013203545.1 Bacteroidota bacterium | reverse complement strand
TGGAAACCTTTATCCTGCAAACCTTAAACCTGCAAACCTGAAACCTGCAAACTGATACAAAAATTGTGCATGAAAAATAAAGACATAACCAATGAACAGCTCTTGAAAGAGATAAATCAATTAAGGGGCAAAATTGCTGTATTGGAGAAATCTGAACTCGTTCGCAAACAGGTGGAAAATTCTCTCAAAGAACGAATTAAGGAATTGCAATGTCTTTATAATATCGCCGAAATGTGCGAAAAGTCAATCATTTCATTGGAAAAACTTTTGCAGGAAATAGTATATCTACTTCCACAAAGCTGGCTTTTTCCTGAAAACGCCAGAGGAAAAGTGCGGTACGATGAAAGAGAATATGTATCGCAGGCGTTTGCAGAAACCAAATGGAATCAATCTGCTGATATCATTGTGAATGGCAAAGTCAGAGGTTCGGTTGAAGTTTATTATATGGAGGAATGTCCCGAACTTGATGAAGGTCCGTTTATGAAAGAGGAACGAAGCCTAATCAACAGAATTGCAAAAATCATAAGCGAAGCAATCGAACGCAATCAAGCTGAAGAAACTCTACGAAAAAGTGAAGAGCTATATAGAGATTTGGTTGAAAAGGGGAATATAGGTATTGCTGTTGATGATATAAATGGAAACATTGAGTACTTCAATAGCCAGTTTTCAAATTTGTTTGGATATTCATCTGAAGAAATTAAGAGCAAGACGCATAAATTATTGGTTCATCCGGATGATTTTAAGAGAATCTCTGAATACCATAAAATGCGTTTCCAGGGTAAAGAAGCCCCCAACAGATATGAGTTCAAGGGTATTCGAAAAAATGGTTCAATAGTATATATCGAGATTGATGTTTGTGAAATATTAAAAAAGAAAGGTATGTTTTTAGGTACCCGGTCATACTTATGGGATATTACCGGGAGAAAAAAAACTGAGATAGCATTAAAAATAAGTACAGAGAAACTGAAACAATCAAATAAAGATTTGCAAGGTTACATTAAAAATATTATTGCAATTCATAAAGCCGGACAACGTTTGCAGATGTTAAAAAAACCTGAGGCCCTGGCGAAGGAAATCATTGATGTAATGGAAGAATTAATAAAGTATGAATTTGGAGCTGTCTTACTGCTTGAGGAACAGGGTGACAATTTGATTCCGTTTGCGATAAGTGATCAGGGGAGAGGGTGGGCATTCATGCAGATAGATAAAGCCTTTATTGCGTCGCATAAAATTAAAGTCGGAGATGGTATCGTTGGATGGGTAGCGCTGCATGGAAAATCTGTAATGTTAGGGGATGTCACAAAGGATTCCCGGTATTATTCTTTGAGGGATAATATCCATTCTGAACTATGTGTTCCGCTAAGGGTAAATAAAAGAATTATTGGTGTTGTGAATATTGAAACATCAAAGCTAAATGCTTATACTGAAATTGATAAACTTGTTCTTGAAACGATAGCAGCGCAGATTGCTATTGCAATTCAGAATTCATCTATGTATAAGAAAGTTAAGGAATACATAGTTGAATTGGAAAACCAAATCAATGAGCGTAAGAAAGTTGAATTGGACCTGAAAGTAGCTCTCGATAAGGCTACTGAATCCGACCGTTTAAAATCAGCATTTTTGGCAACCATGTCGCACGAATTGCGCACACCGCTTAATGCCATAATCGGGTTCTCTGACCTTATTTGTGAGGGATTATCTGGTGAAGAAATAATTGGTTATAATGAAATTGTAAATTCCAGCGGAAACCATTTACTAAGCCTTGTCGAAGATATTTTCGATATTACCTTAATTGAATCAGGTGAAGCAAAAATTATAAAAGAAATTTTTAGATTGCATGCTGTCCTAAATGATATTCAGGAAATAGTTAAAATCGAACAACAAAAAATAAACAAGGGCAATATTACCCTTAGCCTGGTAACCCTATCGGATAGCGAAAATTTGTTCATTAATACCGATCCGTCAAGACTTAAGCAAATACTATTTAATCTCTTGAAAAATGCCATAAAGTTTACGCACGAAGGGCACATTAATTATGGGTATAGTTT
>JABMQA010000374.1 GCA_013203545.1 Bacteroidota bacterium | reverse complement strand
CTTTCAAACCTGAAACTTTCAAACCTGAAACCCTCCAACCTGAAGCCTTTCAAACCTGAAACCTTCCAACCTGCAACATGAAACCCTCAAACCTGAAACCTTCCAACCCACAAACCCCAACAAATTCATCATTTGCATCCCAATTAATCCGTCCAATTTAAAATTAAATTTACATTTGTCGCTGTTTTCGAATTAAGACTAAAATCAGCCAAAATGGTTTTTAGCAGCAGCCTGTTTTTACTTTATTTTTTTCCGGCTTTTCTCATCATCTATTATCTTCTGCCAAAGGTATTCAAAAATATTTTTGCATTGCTGGCAAGTATTTTTTTCTATGCCTGGGGAGCTCCTGATTTTATTTTTATTGTACTGGGTTCGATTGTAGTTGATTATTACATTGTTGATCTGATACATAAATCAACATTGCGTAAAGCCAGACGTATTTTGCTAACCATATCCGTTTTGCTGAATGTTGGATTGTTGGCCTATTTTAAGTATACCAATTTTTTAATGGACAATGTGGATATTTTGTTGGAATCAATTGGGGTTCCCGGCGTGGAATGGCCTGCAGTGGTGCTTCCCATAGGTATTTCATTTTTCACATTTCAAAAGCTCACTTACTCCGTTGATGTTTACCGGGGTGTACACGCACCTTTGAAGAAGGTTTGGGATTATGCCTTGTATATTTTAATGTTTCCCCAATTGATTGCCGGCCCCATTGTTCGGTTTAGCGAAATTGCCGATCAGATTGAAGACCGCCGGGCCTACGAAACTGTTGACGCCAGGTTACTTGGATTTTTCAGGTTTGTGATCGGTTTGTCCAAAAAGGTGCTGATAGCAAACGTTCTTGGTGAGCAGGTGGATCTGATTTTTGCAATCCCCACAGGTCAAATTTCCACCATGGTATCCTGGGTTGGAATTATTGCCTACTCATTTCAGATATATTTCGATTTTTCAGGCTATTCCGATATGGCCATTGGTATCGGAAGGATGATCGGATTCAAATTTCCTGAAAATTTCAACAATCCTTACATCTCTCAGAACATCACTGAATTCTGGCGACGCTGGCACATCACGCTCGGTAGATGGATGCGCGATTACCTTTATATTCCTCTGGGTGGCAACAGGGTGTCAACCGGCAAATTGTATCTGAACCTGTGGATCGTGTTCCTGATTTCCGGATTATGGCATGGAGCGGCCTGGAATTTTGTTATCTGGGGTGGATTCCATGGCCTGTTTTTAATAGCCGACCGGATGTTTCTGATACGGTTCACTCAAAAACTGGGAAAGTACCCAAGCATAGTTTTCACCTATTTCGTTACACTGATAGGCTGGGTATTGTTCAGGGCCGAAACCCTCGAATATGCTTTCGATTACATCGGTAGAATGTTTTCGTTCGACGGCCTTCAATCAGAATTCAACTTTGATACCGAATTTAAAACAATCATGATTATCGGGGCTGTTTTTGGTTTCATTGCTGCATTTGGCAAAATAGAGCAGTGGTGGATGCAGGTTTTAACCAGGGACAAGAAACCAGGCTTATTGATCGCAATGATTATAGCAGCTATTTTGCTCACAATCCTATGTATAGCATCCATTACCTCATCAGGCTTTAATCCGTTTATTTATTTCAGATTCTAAGCAGATGAAGCCTACGGTTAAAAATATCACTTTCCTTTTGTTGCTGTTACTAATGGCTTTACCGGCATTTCAGCACTATTATAAAGTGTTTCAAATACGAGGGCTGGATGGGGATTTTATTCTGAACGAAAGGCCGGCATTTAGCTGGGACAGCTGGTACGATGGTACCTATCAGAATCAATTCGATCGTTATCTGGAGGATCATATCGGATTACGTAATTTTTTCGTCAGGATCAATAATCAGGTTAAATTCAGCCTGTTTAAAGAAACCAATGTGGAAGGCGTGGTAATCGGGAAAGACAATATGTTGTACGAGTTTGATTATATCCGTGCTTATACCGGAGGGGATTTTATAGGCAAAGGCACCATCACTAAAAAGATGCAGCGGGTGAAATTCCTGCAGGAATACCTTAAAAGCACATTCGATATCGACTTTGTACTTGTTTATGAACCCAGTAAAGCCAGGTATTATCCAGAGTTTATTCCGGATACCTATCTGGAGAATGGCACATCGTTATCGAATTATGAGTACCTAAAAGAGAAATCTAATGAACTGGGTATTCGCTATCTCGATCTAAATACTTTTTTTCAGCATGCAAAGGATACCACAACAAAACCACTCTATCCAAAATATGGTATTCACTGGACTGAGTATTGCATGTCGTTTGTCAACGATACACTTGTGAAATACATTGAGGAAATGCGTGGGATTGACCTGAATGAATTTTCGGTTACATCATTCACCACTTCCGACAGCATCTCCGACAGCGATTACGATATTGGCAAAACCATGAACCTGCTCTGGCGGTTACCACAACCAAAAATGACTTACCCAAATTTTATCTATGAGCAGGATTCCACAAAAGACAAGCCCATGGTACTAGTGGTTGGTGATAGTTATTATTGGAATATCTTCAATACCAGGCTTCCGCGACATCTGTTTGCCAACGAGGCTTTCTGGTATTTTTATGCAAAGGTTTATCCCGATTCCTATTTTGGTAACAAGCGGGTTGAAAGCCTGGATCTGAAAGTGGAGATCGAGAAGCAGGATATTATTTTACTGATGGTAACCGAACGGTTTATGTACAAATTCGACTGGGGATTTGTTGATGATCTTTACCGCCTTTATTCTCCGGATTTTTCGGGTGATCTGGTTTACGATTATGAAAATGTTATTCGCCTCGATGCCGGATGGTTCGATGATATTGTATTAAAGGCAAAACGACAGGGCGTTCCACTTGAAGATGCCGTCAGGGATGAAGCAACCTATCAGGCAATTACTGAGAAAAAAGATATTTTCCTTATTTGGTATGGCTTAAAACACTACCAGGAGATTATTTTAAACAACCAGGGTTGGGCTGACCTGGTAAGAAATAAAGCTATTGAGAGAGGTATTTCCTTTGAGGACATGTTGATTGAGGATGCCGATTATGCCTTCAAAACCGATTACCCTGAAATTCATGCAAAGCACAATCTGATTAAAAAATATGAGGATCAAATCAAAAATAACCCTGAGTGGACAGAACAGGTGCAGATGAAGGCTGATCAATATTATATGAGTTTGGAGGATATGATCTGTGTGGATGCGGAGTATATGGCAAATCAGAATTTTGTAATATCCGATCCCATTGAAGAAAAAATTAAGGTGTATGAGGATTTAATCAGAAATGATCCTGCATGGCTTGAAAGTGTTGGTAAAAAAGCACAGGAAGAGGGTTTGACTTTGGATGAAATGATCAGAAAGGATGCCATCTATATGATGGGGAAGGAGAAGCAGGATTCTTCCGGAAAATAGTTCACAAGTCAGGGTTTGATTCCAATGATAACAACTGTTTCAAATAAAATATTTAGTTTTTGTCAAGTCCTGACTGCCAGGATCTTGAATGTGTTGCTGCGGATTTTTAGTTTTGCATTGAAATTTTTCGTACAAGCTTAAAGATGAAATTGGAAATTTAAATAAAAAAAATCATGAAAAACTTTTACCCATTTAGTTTGCTTTTTGTTTTGTTCTATTTGTTTCTTACAGGTTGTATTAATCAATCAGGTAAAGGTGAATTGAATCAATTCAGTTTTGCTTTTATTACCGACATTCATCTTCAGCCTGAGCGCAATGCAACTGAAGGTTTCGTGCAGGCCATAGGAGAATTGAATGCGTTGAAACCCGATTTTGTTATCACCGGTGGTGACCTCATTATGTATGCCTTGGGGCAGACATGGGGTAGGGCGGACTCGCTCTACAAATTG
>JABMQA010000373.1 GCA_013203545.1 Bacteroidota bacterium | reverse complement strand
CCGGATCCCATTTTTGTACCTACTGCCGGGCAAATTCTGGCAGGATCAGTGACCTTCACTTTATCAGCCTATCCAAATAATCCCTGTTCATTTACTGCTGAAGATAATATGACCATATTCATACAGTCGAATCCCTTCGTTGATGCCGGACCTGACAGCGATATCACCAGCGGGTTGACCTTCGAATTGTCAGATGCCTCCTCAAACGGGCATCACTATGGATTGCTCTGGTCAACGAATGGGGATGGTTCTTTTAACGATCCTACGGTAATCCACCCAATTTACACCCTGGGGATTGGTGATGTTTATAATCCATCGGTTGAATTATGCATTGTTGCCGAACCGGTAAATCCGTGTACCATAGGATTTGGCTCTTGCATGACACTGTACAATATGCTCGAAAAGCAGATTATTGAGATCCCGTCCGGATGGAGTGGATTATCCGGTTTCCTACAACCTGCCTATCCGGATATGGAAATGCTCATGGCACCTGTTGTTGATGAACTGATCATCATCAAAAATTTTATTGGTTTTTACTATCCCACTGTCAACACAAACACGCTTGGTGACTGGAATGATCATTCCGGCTATTGTGTTAAAATGACTGATCCGGTTGCGTTACAAATCATCGGCGATTTTACCGATGATACGGGAATTGATCTGCCGGCCGGCTGGAGCATTATTCCTGTTTTGAGTATTTGCCAGGTTTCGGTGTGGGATATATTTAATCAGATTCCTGACGATCTTATTTTAATCAAAGAGGTTGCCGGAAGCGCTGTATTCTGGCCCGATATGAATATTGCTAACCTTGAAATGCTCGAACCCGGGATGGCTTACTATCTGCTCGCAGATGGTAGTCCCAGTTTCTTCTACCCACAATGTGACGGTTCGGTTAAAATGAGCAAGCCCATCGAAGAACGGATTGCAGTTCCAGGCTGGACTCAGGTTGTCAAAACGCCGGCCACTCATTTGATTGGTATGGACGTTAAACCATTCATCGGGAATAATACCCTCGAATACGGTGACATCATAGGGGCATTTACTCAGGATGGCATTTGCTGCGGTACGGTAAAAATCGATAACAATACAGAAGCGCTCACCATCTGCGGCAACGACCCCACTTCGGATATAAAAGATGGTTTTGATGAGGGTGAGGAGATCAGGCTAAGACTTTTCAAACCAGTTGAACAAAGTGAGTTGTCTCTACAGGTTGAATTTGATGAGGGATTTCCAACAACTGAAACTGTTTTCACCACACATGGTTTATCGGTTATTTCACACTTGAAAACAGGGCCGTTGGAAGTGACGGATAGCAGGGAACACGGGTTTTTCACAATCTATCCCAATCCGGCGAAAAATTGGCTTTACATTTCATTATCGGATCTACCGGCAGCGGAATGCAAAATACAGGTCGTCGATATTCATGGTAAACTGGCAGACATCTTTTCCCCCATTTTCACTGCCGGGATAGGAATGACGCATAAAATGGATGTTTCGGGCTTGGATCACGGTATTTATTTCCTGCAACTAATCAGCAGTGAGAATTCAATAATTGCATGTGAAAAATTTATTGTGAATTAAACTTCAATCCTAAACGCATCCCAGTCCAGCCCAACCCTGAACTGCGATCTATAATCTTCCATTGCCGTATGGGATATTTGTAGTGAAAGGATATCTTCATGATGGGGTTGTGCCTTCATGAGAACCTTTCCATTGGGATCAACGACCATCGAATCTCCTGAATGGGCAATGCCATGACCATCGTTTCCAACACGGTTAACGCCTGCCACGTAAGACTGGTTTTCAATTGCACGGGCGATCAACAATTGTTTCCAGGCATAACTGCGGATCTCGGGCCAGTTGGCGATATAGATTAGTAAATCGTATTCATAGTTTCCATCCGCATACCTGTTTTTACTCCACACCGGGAAACGCAAATCGTAGCATATCAAGGGAAGGATTTTCCAGCCCTTAAGCTTGAAAATATTACGTGATGTCCCCGCGCTAAAAACTTTATATTCTTCCCCCAGCCTGAAAAGATGCCGTTTGTCGTAGGTGAAAAATGTACCCTCAGGGTGTATCCAGAATAACCGGTTGTAATATTTCCCGCCATCATCCGTAAGAATACTTGCGGTGATGGTGCAGTTTAATTCAACCGCTTTTTGTTTTAACCATTCAAAGGAACGTCCGTCAGGTTTTTCAGCAGTTTTATCCGGATTGATCGAAAAACCGGTATTGAACATTTCGGGCAGGATTACCAGGTCGGGCTGGTTCCGGATTTGCGACAGTTTTGCGTCGAACCGTTCCAGGTTTGCCTCAGTATCCTCCCAAACCAGGTTGGATTGTATGAAAGTGATGGTTAAATCTTGCATAACAATTCTGCAGCTTTATTTAATGTCTCTTCTCTCTTTGCAAAACATAGCCTCAAAATTTTATCATCCCGGCCATCCTTGAAAAATGCTGATAGCGGAATGCTGGAAATGCCGTTTTCTTTGATAAGCCGTGTTGCAAATTCCATGTCATTTTCGGTGGAAATATTGCTGTAATCAACACACTGGAAGTAGGTTCCGTACGAAGGGATTATTTTGAAGCGGGAATCCTGAATCAGTTTCACAAACAGGTCACGTTTTTGCTGGTAAAAATCCGGTAGCACCCTGTAATTGGTTTCGTTGGAAAGAAACTCGGCAATGGCCATCTGAATGGGCGTGTTTACTGCGAATACTACCCATTGGTGTACTTTCCTGAATTCTTTCATCAGGTTTTCGGGTGCAAGTACATACCCGACTTTCCATCCGGTGGCATGAAATGTTTTACCAAACGAACCTATTGCCAGGCTACGTTTGGCCAGTTCAGGAAACCGGCAAACGCTTAAATGTTGTTTTTCGTCATAGATCAGATGTTCGTACACCTCATCGCTTAATATGATGATGTCGGAATTCCGTGTGAGCCGATCCAGTTGCCTGAGGTCCTCTTCATCGAAAACCGAGCCTGTAGGATTGTGAGGCGTATTGATGATGATCATCTTCGTATGACTTGTTACCATACGGATGGTCTGCTCCCAGTTAATCTTATAGTCAGGTAATTGCATCTGAGAGAATTTCACTGTACCGCCGTTCACCTTTACAGCCGGAGCATAGGAATCATAAGCCGGTTCAAAAACAATTACTTCATCTTCATCCCTCACAAAAGCAGCAATGGCAGTGTACAGGGCCTGTGTGGCACCGGCCGTTATCGTGATCTCTTTTCCAGGGTCATACTTATTTCCATGATCCTGTTCAACTTTCTTTGAAATGGCCTTCGTAAGGGCTGGTACACCTGTCATTGGGGCATACTGGTTGAAGCCCTGTTTCATATAGAAATGGACCAGGTCAATCAACTCATCTGAAATGTCGAAATCGGGGAACCCCTGTGATAAATTAAGTGCATTGTGCTGGTTTGATAAACCTGACATGACAGCAAAGATGGATTGGCCTGTGTGAGGTAATTTGCTGATAATATTTCCGGAAAACTTCATAAACGCTAATTTTCAAAAATATAATTCCCCGGCAGATTAATGGATAAAATCTTTCAGGACATTTATTGCAAGTATAATTTCTACCTGGGTATGTTACTTTTAGACAAATTTAAGTTATTCAAATCAAATGGTTATTTTACTTTTGCAGTGAAAAATTATTATTTAAAACCAACATTTTTCTCAGTATGAAGACGATAGATAATTTAAATTTAAATGGCCTCAGGGCCATCATTCGTGTAGATTTTAATGTCCCGCTCAACGATAAATTCGAAATTGCAGATGCAACACGTATTAATGCTGCCATACCAACCGTCAAAAAAATATTGAACGATGGAGGTATGGCGATTCTGATGTCACACCTTGGCAGGCCCAAAACAGGGCCTGAAGAAAGATTCTCACTCAAACACCTGGTACCTTATTTATCCGAAAAACTGGATGTGGAGGTAAAATTTGCCAGCGATTGCACAGGTGAAGATGCCAGGAAAATGGCTTCTGAAATGAAGAATGGTGATGTGTTGTTACTGGAAAATCTGAGATTCCATAAGGAAGAAACCAAAGGGGATGAAGACTTTGCAAGAGACCTGGCCACGCTGGCCGATGTTTACGTAAATGATGCTTTTGGTACCGCACACCGTGCACACGCCTCTACAACGATTATTGCTCGTTTTTTCCCTGAGGATAAATATTTCGGATACATCATGGCCAATGAACTTGCACACATCAACAAGGTGATGAAGGATCCGAAGAAACCATTTACCGTCATATTGGGTGGTGCCAAAGTTTCAGGGAAGATTGAGATCATCAGGAACCTGCTTGACAAGGTTGATAACCTGATCATTGGTGGCGGTATGATGTTTACTTTTATCAAAGCTATGGGTGGAAGTGTCGGAAATTCGCTCATTGAAGATAACCTGATAGATGTGGCCAAACAAGCCATTCAGGATGCGAAAGACAAAGGGGTGAACCTGCTCATTCCCACCGATACCATTATTGCTGATAAATTTGATAATGATGCCGGCAAAGCAGCGTGCGATGCTTACAAAATTCCCGATGGCTGGATGGGATTGGATATCGGTGAAAAAACGCGTGAGGGGTTTGCAGGGATTATTGAAAATTCGAAAACGATCCTGTGGAATGGCCCGATAGGTGTGTTTGAAATGTCCAATTTCGCCGAAGGCACCAGATTTATTGCTGAGGCCGTAGCCCGTGCAACCGATAAGGGGGCATTCTCCCTGGTTGGTGGTGGCGATTCGGTCGCAGCCATTAACAAATATAACCTTGCCGATAGGGTATCATACGTTTCAACAGGTGGCGGGGCCATGCTGGAATATATCGAAGGTAAGGTGCTACCAGGGATTAAGGCGATTGAAGATTAATGAGGTTGGAGTGTAGAATAGTAGAGTGTAGAATGTAGAGGGTAGAATAGTAGAGTGTAGAGTGTAGAGTGTAGAGTGTAGAATGTAGAGTTTGG
>JABMQA010000372.1 GCA_013203545.1 Bacteroidota bacterium | reverse complement strand
ATTGATTACTGATCAGGGCATTGATATCCGCCTTATTAAAGTTGAAGGGCTGTATCTGGATGATTACCGGGATAAGAACGATCCATTCGATTTTGATAATTTCCCCAAATTGCCGCAACAGTCAATTGGTGCCATAAAAAACTACCTGAATATCCGGAAGATTGAGGTTAAAAACTCGCAGATAGTATATGAAGAACTTGCTGAAAATGCTGAAAATGCAGGGAAAGTGCACATTTCAAAAGTATATGGTAGTTTGTATAACATTACAAACGATCGTAAAGCAATAAGCAAATCAGGACGGATGAAATGGGACCTTCAGGGAATGTTGTTCAACCAGGGCGAATTGAAACTGGAAGTTGATTTTCCTGCCGACCTGACAAGTGGCAATTTTACTTTCCAAGGAAGAATAGGCCCTATGGAAATGACAGCATTTAATGAAATGACCGAACCTAACGCATATATTAGAATAGACCAGGGTGCTCTCGACAGTATGATTTTTACAACCCAGGCCGGTGAGGATTATTCGGAAGGCGAGTTACTTATGGTGTATCAGGATTTAAAGCTGAAAATATTAAAAAAGGAAGCGGAGGCAAAAAATGACGTTCAAGGCTTTATCAGTTCGTTGGCCAATGCAGTGATACGCAGCTTTAATCCACACAAAAAAAAGCATGGTTCACCTGCCGATACCGCCTCGATATTCTTTGTCAGGGACAAAAATAAATCCATTTTTAATTACATGGTAAAATCACTACTGAGCGGGATAAAAGGGTCTGTTGTTCCTGCTCTTAGCCAGACGAAGGAAAAATATGAAAAAAAGAAATTGAAAGAGGAGCAGTCGGATACCAGGAAAGAGAGGCGGCAGGAACGCAAGGATAAAAGAGAGGAAAAAAAGAAAGGCTTTTAATGGAGGTATTTCATTACCGTTTTTGAGAATAACCGGTTATTTATTGGTTTTGCAATGTAATCGTTGCAACCTGCTTCCCGCGCCTTGGTTTCATCGCCGGCCATCGTATAAGCGCTCACCGCTAAAACTGAAATATCCGGGTTGATCTCTTTAATCTTCTTTGTGGCTTCGTAGCCATTCATAACAGGTAAATTAATATCCATCAGTACCAAATCAATATCAGGTTCGATTCGGAATATATCAACTGCTTCCTGACCATTATTCGCCCTGATTACCCTCATGTTTTCCTTTCTCAACAGAAGTTCGAATAACTGAAAATTGGTATCATCATCTTCGGCAATTAAAATTGTTGAACTGCCTCTATTTCCATTCAAAGCGGATATTTGACTGTTTACTATTTCCAGCACCTTTGAAATGGGTGTAAGGCATGGCAATTCGAAATAAAATGTGCTGCCTTTTCCGGGTTTTGACTTTACCCATATGGTTCCGCCATAATAATTAACCAATTTTTTTGTAATCGCGAGTCCCAGGCCGGTACCTTCAAATTCCCTCGTGGCAGAATCATCAGCCTGCCTGAAGGTATCAAAAATTATATCAAGCTTATCTTCAGCTATTCCTACGCCGGTATCCTCAATATAAAATAACAGGTCAACCTCCCTACCTGAGTGTGATTCTGTTGAGATCCCATATTTTACATAACCCTGCCGTGTAAATTTGATAGCATTCGAGAGCAGATGAACCAGTATTTTATAGAGTTTATGAGGGTCTGCTGTTATCTGAAGGGTTTTAAGGTTTTCGGGTATGTCGATGTGTATATCAATATGCTCCTTTTTGGCCTTTACCTTTTCATTTTCACAAAAATCCTTTAACGTCTGTAACGTATCATATACTGTGATCTTTTCCAAATTGGTTTTAATGCTACCGCTTTCAATTTGTGTGATATCAAAAATATTTTCGATGATGTCGTGGAGATGCTGGCCGCTTTTTTTGATCAGTTGAGCGAGTTCAACAATTTGATCGGATGGCAATTCTGATTCGAGCATTTCAGAAAATCCAATAACTGCATTGAGAGGTGTACGAAGCTCATGCGACATGGTTGCCATGAAAGCGGATTTCATTTTATCACTCTCTTCGGCTTTTTCTTTGGCACTTATGATTTGTTCTTCATACTTTTTCTGTTCACTAACATTTTCAACAATCCCGATTCCATCAATGAATTTTCCTTCCTGATCCCGGATAACCCTGAAAAACACCTTCACTGGCGTTAGTTTGTCAGCAGTCGTGGATTTGTAAAAACCATCGTAAAAACCAGATCCTGAATTTAAAGCATCGCGTAGGGCCTTTTTTAACTTACGGTCGTTTAGTTGGTCCAACATATTTAACCCCACCAGTACCTCACGGGATGAGCCAATGATTTGCACAAAGTTTTCATTACAATCAACTATAACACCATCTTCAGAGAAATTGAATAGACCAACCGGTGAGTGTTTAAAAATGGTACTGTATTTTTTCTCACGTGTATTCAGCTCCTCCTCACTTATTTTTCGTGTTGTTATATCTCTTACCAGTACGAGTACCTCATCAGAATCACTCCTCACCATACGGGCTTCGTGATGTGTTTTCTTTCCTTTATGAATATTGCTGTATTCATAAATCTGCATATATCCTGTTTCCAGTGTCTTTGCAATCATTTTTAAAGTGATGCCTGATATGTGAGTGGGAAGGACATCCTGAATTTTTTTATTTAAAAACTGTTCCGGATGCAGGAAAAGGGACTCTTGTTTGTTGGCATGGAAATCTTTAAAGGTGCCATTATTGTCAAATACAAAAAGTAAATCAGGAATGGCATTTAATAAATTCCGGTTTTGTAATTCTGATGTACGAAGTTTTTCTTCGGCAATTTTTCTAACCGAAATATCCCTTGATATCGATAAGGAAATGCTGGATCCTTTAAACCTGATTTTCTGAATCACAACCTCAGTCCACACCAGTGTTCCATCCTTACGGCGCTTTTGCTCGGTAAATTCAATTCTGCCATCGGATGATAGGTTTTGTTCCCTCCTGATTGTTTCTTCGGGGGTCGCAATTGAAATATCGGCCAGAATATTTTTACCGATCAGTTCATCTTTTGTATAACCCGTCAATAACTCCGCAGCAGGATTAACATTAATAATTTTGCCGGTTGAGTTGTTGCCCAATTTTGTAATAAAGATAGCATCCGGAACTTCATTAAAAAACACCTCAAAATCTTTTTCACTTTCCATTAATGCTGTTTGCGCAAGGATCAAATCCGAAATGTCCACAATGGTTTCAACCATGCCAACAACCTCACCACTCATATCGAGCATGGGGCTGGAGTATAACCGATAGGAAGGGCCTTTCAGGAATTTATCATCTGAAGTTGCTTGTCTGACAATTGTTTCCGGGCTTTTTAATAGTTTAGGAAATGAACAAGTTGCACAAGGCTCATTGCCACAATTAAAAACTTTATAACACTTTTTCCCGATGGCCTCAGTTCTGTCAGGAATACCATAAATTTCCAGTAGCTTTGAGTTGAGTTCAATCACGTTGTGATCTTTGTCGATAACACTGATACCACCAGGAATTGCATCAAATACATTTCGCATTAAGCATATTGTTGAAGCCAGTTTTTCGCTGTTCAAGGTTTCCTTTAGGGCAATCTGCTCCATCTCGTTCCTGACCCGTTGAAGTTCTTCGTTTTTAAGTTTCAGGATATCATCGTTCAATGTTAGGTTTTCAACCAATTCCAGCATGCCATTTTCGAAATTCTTCCTCGGGGTAATATTTCTTGATATACCCTGAAACCCTTTTAGCTTTCCATCAGTATCCAGTGTTAGGTTTGCAGTTACCTCAATCCAAACT
>JABMQA010000371.1 GCA_013203545.1 Bacteroidota bacterium | reverse complement strand
TTGGATCAACAACTGACATGTTGAATTTTACAAAATCAGATAATTCAAGAAAATTCATTGTTGCATCGGAAACAGGAATTTTACATCAGATGACAAAAGAGTCTCCGGAAAAGGAATTTTATATTGTGCCGGCTGATGAAACTTGTAATTGTAATGATTGCCGATACATGAAGCGAAACACAATGCAAAAATTATTACAATGTATGATTGATGAAAAGCCTGAAATAGTGTTAGATAAGCATATAATTTTAAAAGCTAAAAAGCCTATTGAAGAGATGTTAAGAATTTCAAGAAATATTGGATTGATTTAAAATGACGATGATTTTAATTTTTTTTAACAAAATGCAAATAGACTTACCGGGTTGATTACCAATCTGAAAATGGTGTTATTACATTAACAGATTAGTGTATAGCACGATCAAGTGGAAATTATCTTAGATTTGCATTCTTTTGAAAATTAGCTCACTAAAATAAGAGCAGCATGATCAAGAAAGTTTTGATTGCCAACAGGGGTGAAATAGCGATTCGTGTTATGCGTTCCTGCAGGGAAATGGATATTGCGTCAGTAGCAGTATATTCAGAAGCTGATAGAAATTCCATGCATGTTAGATATGCAGATGAAGCATTTTTTATTGGACCCTCGCCTTCCAGTGAGAGTTATCTGAACGTAGAAAATATTATTGGGGCAGCAAAACAGGCAGGGGCCGATGCCATACATCCGGGATATGGTTTTCTGTCAGAAAATGCGAAATTTGCTGAGCGTTGTGAGAAGGAAGGTATCATATTTATTGGACCATCCCCTTTTTCAATTTCAAGCATGGGTGATAAGATTACTGCAAGAAAAAGGATGATAAAGGCGGGTGTTCCCGTTGTACCTGGAACGGCAGAACCCATCACTGATGAAACATTGGCCATAAGTAAAATCGAGGAGATTGGTTTACCGGTTATGATCAAAGCATCGGCAGGAGGTGGCGGAAAAGGAATGAGGTTAGTGAAAAAGAAAGCTGATATTTTAAGTTCAATAAGGTCTGCACGATCGGAAGCTATAACAGCATTCGGGGATGATGCAGTGTATATTGAAAAATATATTGAATCGCCACATCATATCGAATTCCAGATTCTCGCTGACAAGCATGGAAATGCCATTCACCTGTTTGAGCGGGAGTGTTCAGTTCAGCGAAGGCATCAAAAAGTTATCGAAGAAACACCCTCACCACTAATGACCCCTGAATTAAGAATGGAAATGGGTAGTCATGCAGTTGCTGCAGCAAAGGCTGCAAAATACTATGGTGCCGGTACAATTGAGTTTATTGTTGATGACAATCTTAATTATTACTTTCTTGAAATGAATACAAGGTTGCAGGTTGAACATCCGATTACCGAAAGGGTGGTGGGTGTTGATCTTGTAAAGGAGCAGATAAGGATAGCCGAAGGAAAAAAGCTGGAATTGAAACAGGAGGAGCTGGAGCAATTTGGACATGCCATTGAATGCAGAATTTATGCGGAGGATCCTGATAAGAATTTCATGCCCTCTCCGGGTGTAATAAAACATATCACAGAGCCATTAGGATTAGGCGTACGGCATGATGGTTATGTTTATGAGGGATATGAAATACCCATTTATTATGACCCGTTAATTTCAAAATTGATCGTTTGGGCCAAAACAAGACCGGAAGCCATCGACAGGATGAAAAGGGCATTATGGGCCTATAAAATAACCGGCATAAAAACATCCATTCCTTTTCTTGCAAGAATAATGGAGACTAACGACTTTATTAATGGTAATTACAACACACACTTTATCGAAGATAATGCTGATTTTCTAATGAAAAGGCAGGCTTGTGGAAAGCGTTGTGAGGATATTGCTTTGATTACGGCATATTTTCATTACAAGGAACGATTGGATAATTCATCAGGCAAAAAGAATGGGGTTTTGGATAAAAGTGACTGGAAAGATTTTGGAAGAAAATTGGCTGTAAAAAGATTGTAAAGGGTTTATTTTAAATTTGAAATATCATGTCGCTTGAAATAAAAATTGATGACAGGACCGCTCGGCTTAAGCTTATTGAAAAAAATGGCAATATGCTTAAAGTTGAAGTGGATGATAGAATATATGAATTGGATTGTGTGATGGTTGAGCCCGGAGTATATTCTGTAATTTACAATAATATTTCGTATAACATCGAATTGATTGAGAAAAAGGATCACAGGCATTACAATGTAAATACACTTTACAATTCATATGATATTGAAATAATTGATGCTGAGACGAAATACAGAAAAAACAGAAGTAAGGACGAATTGGATGATATAAGAAAAATTGCCAGCCCTATGCCGGGTAAAGTTGTGAAAATTCCGGTTTCAATAGGTGATAAAGTAAAAGCTGGTGATACTGTTATTATTGTTTCGGCAATGAAAATGGAAAGCGAGTACAAGGTTCAAAAAGATAGAACAGTTAAGGAAATTCTGGTTAAAGAGGGTGATACAATAGATGGCGACCAGACTTTGATTGTGGTGGAGTAAATATTTGTAAAAAAATAGAAAACTGATCATATTATGGCTTCATTGGATGAGAAAATTAAACAGTTTGAAAAGAATAATGTACTGGCTGAGCAAAGTGGTGGTATAGAAAGAATTGAAAAGCAGCATAAAGCAGGAAGAAAAACCGCAAGGGAAAGGGTGATGGATCTTTTGGATCAGGGAAGCTTTGTGGAGATGGATAAGTTCATGACCCACAGGGCCACAGATTTTAACATGCAGGAAAATAAAATATTGGGTGATGGGGTAATTAGCGGGTATGGTAAAATAGACGGAAGGATGGTATATGTTTTTGCACAGGATTTTACCGTTTTCGGAGGTACACTTAGCAGGGCGAACGCTGATAAAATTTTAAAGATTATGAAGCTTGCCATGAAAATGGGAGCGCCTGTTATTGGTTTAAACGACTCGGGAGGTGCCCGTATTCAGGAGGGTGTGCAGAGTTTAGCCGGATATGCTGATATTTTCTTTTTGAACACAAAGGCATCCGGAGTGATACCGCAGATTTCGGCCATTATGGGACCCTGTGCCGGTGGAGCTGTCTATTCACCTGCAATTACAGATTTTATATTCATGGTTAAGAATTCAAGCTATATGTTTGTAACTGGCCCTGATGTAATAAAAACCGTAACGCATGAAGAAGTAACCAAGGAGGATCTGGGTGGCGCAATGACGCACAATGCAAAAAGTGGCGTTGCACATTTTACAGGAGACAATGATGAGCAAACCTTGCTTATGATCAGGGAATTGATGGGATTTTTACCTTCAAATAACATGGAGGATCCACCCCGCAAAGTATGCACAGATGACGTAAATCGTGAGGAACCGAAATTGGATAGTATTGTTCCGGCTGATCCGAACAAGCCGTACGATATGAGGGAGATTATTTGCCCGGTAGTTGATGAAGGTAATTTCTTTGAGGTACAACCACATTATGCAAAGAATATAATTATTGGATTTGCAAGAATGTGTGGACAACCTGTTGGTATTGTTGCAAATCAACCTGCAGTACTGGCCGGTGTGTTGGATATTAATTCATCAATTAAAGCGGCCCGTTTTGTGAGATTTTGCGATGCATTTAATATTCCTTTGATAACCTTTGAAGATGTACCGGGTTTCCTTCCGGGGACGGCACAGGAATTTGGGGGTATTAT
>JABMQA010000036.1 GCA_013203545.1 Bacteroidota bacterium | reverse complement strand
TTATAATTTCAAATTTTTCTGGATTTTGCTCACAACATTTTAATCATATCGTTTTCCCCGCCCTTCCCAATGGGATGCCTGTGGCAGAAGGACGGGGCTATTTATTGATCCGATAAGTTTTAAACTGTCTGGTTTTTTACAGGTTTATCTGCGGTTACTGTTATACTGAAAATCCCTGTCTTGCTCAATTTGAAGCCTTCAAGTTCAACCGGTGTCATGTATTTGAGCAGGATATCATCGGGGATATCAATCCTTTTCTGCTTTTTGATCTCGATACTTGTGAATCCTGCATGCCGAATAACCGAGAGGTACTCATCCTGTTGCAGTGCCCCCGATACACAACCCGCGTACATCTCCGCCGCATTTTGCAATGCCGGTGGCAGATGTCCCTGCAATACCACATCCGAAATACAAAAATGCCCACCTGATTTCAGTACCCTGAATATTTCTGAAAATGCTTTCACTTTGTCGGGTACAAGGTTGAGAACACAGTTGCTGATGATCACATTCTGAGAGTCGGTTGGGATAGGCATATCTTCGATATCCCCCCTTACAAACCCCACATTGTTATATCCAAGCCTTACGTTGTTCGCAACAGCCTTTTGGAGCATTTCATCCGTGAAATCCAACCCGGTAACCTTACCGGAATCACCCACCAGTGCCCGGGCTACAAAACAATCGTTGCCTGCACCCGAGCCAAGATCCAGAACATGGTCACCCGAATTAATGTTTGCAAATTCTGTTGGTAGCCCACAACCGAGGTTCATATCGGCATCATCAACGTAACCTTCCACTTGCTCATAGCTTTCGCTGAAAATGGAGTAGTCAGGTTCCGGATTGCATCCGCAGCAGCAACATACGGAATCGGAGGCGATTTTACCATATTTGTCGCGGACTATTTGTTTTAAATTTGCTTGATTTTCCATAATTATAAGAATAAAAATATTGTGTAATAAATTCCAACTCCAATAAACACGACAGCCACCACCCGGCGGAACCATTTTTCAAACACCTTTAACCGATTGTAAAGCCCGCCTACCGTGCCCACCGAAAATGCCAGGAACCATGCGAAAATAATTACCGGAATGCCGGTGGCAATAGCGAACACAACGGGCAGGTATAGCCCGGAAGCGCTGCTGATGGTCATAGGGATAAGCATGCCAAAATAGAGAACACCACTATATGGACAGAAGGCCAGTGCAAATACAATTCCCAACAGAAGTGCGCCCCAATACCCCGACCTGCTTTTAGCCTCCATCTTTTCTGATAGATTACCCGGAAACCGGATGTGCATCCGGATTACATCCAGCATGAATAGGCCGATAACAATCAATATGGGACCAAGCAACTTTTCACCCCACATCTGTAGTGTGCCCGAAATCTTGAATTGGTTGGTGCCAAAATAAAAGATCAGTCCGATAGCAGTATAAGAAATGGCTCTGCCCAATGTGTACACCAGCCCGCTGTAAAACACGCGGCGACGGTCTTCAATATCCTTACTGATAAAGCCAATTGCGGTAATGTTGGTTGCAAGCGGACAGGGACTAACAGCAGTCATGAGTCCCAGGATAAATGCCGATAGAAACGGCAGCTGTGAATTTTCGTAAATATCGAGAAGAAACTCCATGAAATTGATTTATTCGATGAATTTATCTACTGTTTTCTTGATTTTCTTTCTGAGCTTTTCCGGTTTGGTTCGGGCGTTCATAAAAGCATCATTGGTTAGGTTAACTTTCTCCTCGCCGCATACTACCATTAAGGTCTGGCCATCTGCACCCATCTCTTCTGCAAAGGTTTCGTTGTCGCCCTCTTCGATGTTGATGGAAATAAATGATACACTGCCATCTTTGATTTGGTCGGGATAAAGGTTGTCGAGTGCTTCCTTTGTTACATTTTCAACGGCTTCGCATGTTGCACAGCGCCGCGAATAGTGAAAATAATAAACCTCTACCTTTTTTTCTTCAGGTGTAAAGCCCGTTTCAGGGTTTGGATTTTTGCTTGCAAACAGGTTAATATTGATCTGAGATACTACAAAAAGCATCGCCAGCAGGCTGATCAGTTTTTTCATACAGGTAATAATTATTTGGTTAATAATTCTTTGATCTCTTTGGATGAAGGCAGGCGGCCTTTCAACACAACTTTTCCATCCACTACCAGGGCAGGGCTTGACGCAACGCCGTAGCCCAGAATTTCCATGATATCGTCAACTTTGGTTATGGTAGCATCGAGGCCGAGTTCAGCCACTGCGTCACGGGTTGTTTTTTCCAGTGTTTTGCATTTCGGGCATCCGGGCCCAAGTACTTTTATTTCCATTTTTAAAGATATTTATTTAGTTGTTCGTAAAAACACGAACAAAGGTAAAATAATTTTTAATTGGCAAAGGATTTTTTGATTTATTTTTTGTGTGGGTGGAGTTGAAGCCCTCCAGGGTTGATGATCCATAATAATGCTTAAAACCCCGGGTCGCATCCGGGATTAAGTATGTTCAACCCCTTCAGGGTTGACAGGTAGCTATTGTACTCTCAATTCCCCCGTTTGCATCCGGGATTATTTATGTTAAACCCTTTGCAGGATTTTATCGGTGGCTTACGATATTTGACACAGGAAATCTATACAGGGCTTTTAATTACAATAGTGTGCTATTCATACGATGACTCCAAGTCATCGTATGAATAATCTCTAACAAGCCTAACAGATTTGAATAACCTGCACGGCTTAACAAGCAGACAATATTAAAAAAAAAGCTGCCCCATCCAAAAGACAAGGCAGCTACAAAAGAAGGTATTCAAAAATGAATCATACTTTTGCTGAACAGATCAGTGCCATAGAAAAGTAGCTATACTACAAAATTCACCAAACCTGTTCGCTCAGTATATCTAAAATGTAAAACCAAGGTCAAATTCCCACTGGTTCATATTCAATTCAATTTGTTGTGCAGGATCAAATGGGTTGGTTCCGGTAACGGTATTTGACATTGCATGTGTTATTGCAAAATTAATTTGATGGTCACCAAGGATGCGTGTTAAGCCCAGCGAAATATGATTTTCGTTGACTGCAGGAGCAAGTATGTTGAACATAACCTCCGATTCGGGAATGGGCTGTTTGCCATAGGAGAATCCTAACCTGAATTGCCAGTTTTCTACCTGGCGGAATTCGGCACCCAATTTGAAAATCATCATATCTTCCCAACCAAAACCGGCACCATTGTCGCTTCCCAGTGGTACAAAATTCGGATTAGGGATGTAAGCATCCTCCATAGAGGTCATATCAGGGTTCGGTATCATGGGCATCATCTCAGAAGCTATCATCGGGTTGCTCACTGATTTCACGCCACTGTACATAATCTGTTTGACATCAAACATGACGGTAATATCGGATGACATGTCGTATGAGATACCTGCTGTCCAGTTTGATGGAATATCAAAGCCACCCTCTTCGGCAAAAAGGCCTTTATATTCCTCGAATTTGCTCATTTTTATTTTTGGCTGGAAGGTGGCCCCAAGCCTGAACCCTTCGAACAATTCTCCCTGGTATCCAATCCTGAATCCAAATCCTGTGGAATTGCTTTTACCGTTGTTGGTTACAAAAGCACTACGATCCACCGGCATTCCGGGCATTCCTGCTGATCCCATATCCCTGAAGGCTTCCAGGCCTTTGGCCTCAAAAGTTTGGAAAGCCATAATCGGAGATATACCCAAACTATGTTTTTCACCCAGTTGACGCGCATAAGTGAGCGAAAGGAACATCTGTGTGATGTTTACACCTGTAGGGCTTGTGACATTGGTCATTGGATTTGGGAAACCGTTGGGCATGGGATTACCAAAACCTGCAATAATTTCGCTGTAATAGGTTTTGGCATCGTAATCGGTATTCATCCCTCCGTTGCCGAAGAAGTTGAGCCCCAGCGTGTTTTTCTCGCCGAGTTGATAGCTAAAGGCTACAGCTGGTATTACAAACATGGATGAGCCGCTCTCGATGGTTCCTTCCGTGAGTCCCAGCAACATTTGGCGGCCTTCGTACGGCCAGTACTGGGGCTGGGTTGGAGCACCGATAATGGTATATTTCCGGTTGGGGTTGAACAATCCTACACTCACTTCAAAGCTTATTTTTTTACCAATAAATCCAAGCCCTGCCGGGTTGATGGCTGCTGAAAAGGGAGAATGAAGGTATGCGATGCCGGCACCGGCAAGCCCTTTGTTTTTAGTACCCTGTCCATTACTGAAGTAGCCGTCGGTGGCGTTGGCAAAATGGCCTGCCATCAAAAACACAAACATGAATGAAACGATAAAAGTGATTTTTTTTCTCATGATGATAAATTTTTGTTTTTAACTCTGTAATATTTTGAATTGTTTACTTTGTAAGTTCTTCCATAAAATCTTCTACATCGCCGGGTGTGCTCATGATTTTCATGAACTCACCCATGGTAAGTTCGGGCCAGTGCAGGGCAAACCGGTATTTTCCATGCAGCATGGTGGCTTCGTTGCCCTGGAGAATGATTTCGTAGGGCATGGCGGCAATATTTTCTTCACCGATGATGGGCAGGAAATGTGCTTCACCCTTTTCGGTATCCAACAAACCGATTCCAAATATGGCGATCTCTTTTTCGGGAAAATCCAGTTCATACACCTTTGTGGTGTTTCCTTTCCCGGCATCAAGATTTTTATTGATCGTTGTCAATCCCTCTTTAAATGTTGAAAATTCATTTAATTCAACCGGATCTGAAAATCTTGGCATAAAGGCCATATACCTGTATTTTTTCAAATCATCAGCCTCTTCACTACCACCAAAAGGTGTAAATCCATTTCCAACTTTGCTCAACGAAGCCTTTATATCAGAATCGATTTTTTGTAATTCGCTGAGATTTTTATCCGTATGGTCCCCCAGATATGCATAAAAAACATACATGGGATTGAGCATCGACACATCAACTATCCCCTCTTTTTTGATAAAGCCGATTTTAAGAATACTTGCAAGTGCTCCCCTGTCATCTTTTCTCAGGCATATCTGTTGAAGATCTTTGCGGGTGTAGGCAACAACAAAAAGGTCCTTATTGCTTTCGGGATGATAGTCTCCAAGAATTTCGAAACCACCATCTTTTAAAGCGTTATATACTTTGTTGGCTGCATCGGAAATCTCCATTTCCAGCGTAGCGGCATTGAAGTAAGCTGCCAATTCCTCCTGGGCTTTAATATTACCGGAAAAAAGGAAGAGGTACGAAACCACCAATACGGCTATAGTAGTTATTTTTATCCTCATTAAGTGAAAATGATTTGGGTTCCCTCGCCGCCTGCCATTTCGTAAAATTCCCCAATGGTAAGCACGGCTTTAACCTCCTCGTGAAGGTCTTCTTTTGTCAGTTTAAACATATCCATAGCCAGTTTACAGGCATAGATTTCGCCGCCACCGGCAGTTATCATTTCCAGAAATTCATCCACAGTCGGGATGTCCAGTTTTTCCATCTGACTCCGCATCATAGCAGAAACGCCTGCTTCCACACCGGGTATCATCCCAAGAATGCTTGGAAATGGTAATCCTCCGGGCATCCTCATGGCAGGATTTCCAACGGTTGCAGTATGGAGTTTTTTCATTTGTTTTTTGGTGATGGCATCCAATCCGAAAAAGGTAAAGAACAGTTTGGCTTCAATGCCTTCCATAACGGCTCCATTGCCCATTACCAGGGTAGCATACACATCTTCAATGCTTCCCTTGGCGCATATGATGCACACTTTCTTCAGGGGAGCTTCCTTATTTGTACTCATAGTATTTTTGATTTTATTGTTGAAAATTGTTGAAAATTTAAACCTTTATCTGCTTAGCCATTTAGCTGCGATTAAACACAGCTTGATGGTTTTTGGATACCGGCAATTTTTGAGGCTTTTTTCAATGGCCCCCCGGGGAATAACTGGTAAAACTGCTTGATGTCGATGATGCCTGATTTGCCAACCGAACGTATGGTGATGGTGTCACCGGATTTGGCTTTATTGCGCAGGAATTCCAATACTGCATAATGGGTATTGCTAAGATCGATATCCTCTTCCTTTGCAAGATCTGCCGCAACATCATGATCCCATTCGTCTGTTGCGATAAGGTATCCTTCTTCGTTTA
>JABMQA010000370.1 GCA_013203545.1 Bacteroidota bacterium | reverse complement strand
ATTGTCCGATGTCTGGATGCCGGATGCACGGGAGTGGGTTTTGTCTCACCCTCGCATTTTGTGCCACAGTTCATGGTCATCGTTGAAGCGTTGCATGCACTTGACTTGCATCCAACCATTGTTTACAACACCAATGGGTACGATACAGTTGAAACCCTAAAACAGATAGAACCGCTTGTGGATGTTTACCTGCCCGATTTCAAATATTCCGATCCGGAGTTATCACGAAAATATTCCGATGCAAAAGACTATCCTCGAATAGCCCGACAGGCGCTGAAAGAGATGTACCGGCAAAAAGGATCTTCCTTAATTACCGATGTAGGTGGGATTGCTAGAAACGGGATTCTCATCAGGCATCTCGTGCTGCCCGGGCATGCTGAAAACAGCATTGGTGTTCTGGGGTTTATTGCTGAAGGGATTTCCACCTCCATCAATATTTCGCTGATGTCGCAGTACCATCCAACCAATAATGTAAAATATCTCTCACCATTAAACAGAACACTTAACAAAGAAGAGTATGAAAAGGTTGTGGATGCCTTTTATGACCTTGGTTTCAGAAATGGCTGGATTCAGGATATGGAGAGTAGTGAGAACTTCAGGCCGGATTTTGATAAGGGGCATCCGTTTGAGGGATAAATTAAACATTGATTCTTTTCCCATGATCTGACAGCGTCAGCAGACCTGAGTCAACCATTTTATAAATCAACAGGTAGGGATGCCATTCCATGAATGTGTGGGATCATTTCAACATGAAAGCATATACCGGATGAATTTGTCGCAAAAATTTTTTAGTCTCCAGGGATGGCATCCCTTTTTTCATATGGAAATGTGATCCGGAATCCAAGGGCTAATTTGATACTTTAATTTGGCAATACATTGTAGCCACGGAATGCATCGAATAGCTCTAATTGAAAAATATTGCCCATGATCAAAAAAAACAAAATATTTTCTGAAAACATTTTCTGGATTTTTACCCTATTCGGTACGGCAGTATGTGCAGGCATTCTTTTTCTCCCAATCCAGGAAGGTATTAGTGGGCTTTTCTGGGTATCGTTCATAGGAATTCTCAGAAGCAGCCTTTTCTCAGTGAATCAGCAAAGGAGAATATCATTTTCATAGCCGGAGGTATCCCCATCTGGCTTTTGACCATGGCGGATTTTTCGGTTCTTGATATTTTCGGGGGATTTGTGGCACCTCTTTCCGCTATATTTTTATTCATTTTGCCAGTTATAATCCTATACAAGATCAATGTCTTAAAGGGATATGTCAAAATGCAGGAAAATCTTGTATTTGTGGTAGGGATTCTACTGCTGTTTTCTTATTTTCTTGGGAAAATGATGAAGATTGTTTAGTTTTTAAAAACTAAACTTTACCGATAGAATTACCTGTGATGGTCTCAAAACATACGTGGATTCATATACTGCAAAGGCACTTGCCTGGTATGTTGTATAGGTTTTATTATTGAGAATATTGTTCCATCGTGCCTCAACATCTACTTTTTTCTTGATTATTGTGTAACGGTAAAGCAAATCAAGAAAGAAATTATTGCTTCCCCTATGATGGTAGTATTGGGATGAAAGACTTATGAGTTGGTTTTTGGTTGGAAAGGCATAAAAATTTAAGTTGTGCCTTAACATCGAAATTTTACTCTTTCGTTCATTTTCGATGAAGGTTTCAATAAAACTTGCATTTAATCCATAATCAGAATTCAGCCAACTCGTCAAACGTATGTTCAGTTCCGGTTTAAAATTATAAAACAGATTTTTTGTGTTAAACAGCTCCCCGTTCATCAAAGATATACCCTGGTGTTGGTTAAAGTTAGCACGGATACTTATGGTAGTGCCAATGGAGGCAAAGTACTTACTGGAATACCCCTGCAGGTTGTGCGAAAAGGTTGTCTGTGGCAGATCAATGGCTTGTAAAACTGTGGTTCCATCCGACTGGACTATATTGCTAAAAGTTAGGTTCTTGTGTCCGATTGAATAAATATAGCCAAAAGTGTTGAAGAATGAAGTGATGGGATTTCGGTAGGAAAATTTTAAGGAAAAATTATGTCCTGCGGTTTCTGAAATGGGTGCTGTATTCTGGCTCAGGTTACGGTAGTTACGAAGAATGAACCCATAGTAAACACCATCAATGTCACCAAGTCTGTTGGTAAGGCTCCACATTATGCTGGTGCGCCAAAAACCACTAACTTTGTAATCGGCAGATAAGCTTGGGTTGAATTGCATACGCGAAAGTTCCTGACCCTGTTCGGAGGATAAATCATCTAAATAAACATAATTCCAGCTTAATGGTAATCTGGCTTTAAGGGTAAATCTTGACTTTTTATACGCTATTTCCGTATTAAAATATGCCCGCATATGGCGATTATCCATTTCGTTGGTGAAACCGGTTCCGGCTTCCTGTACTACATCATGGTGCAGGATGATTATATTACTTTCCATCCATTGCCGGCGATAAGCTATACCTATTCGTGGCGTGAAGCTCACCCTTTTCAATCCAAATACAAAGCCTGCTGAATGATCGGCATAAAAGCGTTTCAAATCTATCTGTTGTGTTACCCTATCATAAGGCTCACCCTGATTTAATACCTCATCAAATTGTCCGGGTTTTACATCCAGTCTGTGTGGATTATTATCATATGATATATAGGAGTTGAACTCCACGAGATGTTTCCCTACAGGATTGATTGATCTTAAATCGTTTGATATGGACAGCATAGGATTTTTGAGAGATTGGTTTATTTCATTATAATCCGTACAAACCATACCCGTTTGTTTATCCCATCGTGATTGTACCTTCAATTCGTTGTTCAGGAAGTTCTTTTTAACATTGCGACTCAGTGTAAATTTGCCATGCAAATGGTTTACGAATGTTTTGTTATTAAATTGTTCTGAAAATGAGAGGGTGTCGGTAGGCATAAAGTAGGTGCGTCGCAGAGAGGCAAGTTGTTGCTGGTAGTCGTTTACATAATACAGGTTTGCCCGTAACTGAAAATCATTGTTAATCCGCTGCAAACCATTTAAATTAATCAGATGTACGTTATTGTCATGGTACCGGCTTTCATCTATTTCCGGTGGATTTACATTTTGAATATTCAGCAGGGCAGGATTCTCAACCGGACGATTTACATTCCTTAGAATGTCCCTAATTGTTAATGTCTTTAGTTGTCGGGATACATCATTGCCTGAATTGTTTGCCTGGTAAGACGATACCACCTGAAAGTTTTTGGTGAAAGTCATGGGGGTTACATTAACATCCCACAGAAAGGGTGCAGCACCTGCCCCCAGATTAGCCGTACCTGTTGTTGTGATGCTACGTTTTAGTTTCAGATTCAGTGAAGCTTGTTGTGATGTAACCCTGTCTTCCAGGATGCGGATAGGTTGGTGGTTTTCGAGAATTTCAACAGTACTAACGGACTCTTGTGGCAAGTTTTTGCTCACCACCCCATACCGGCCATCCATCAGGTCGAGCCCCTCCACATAAAATTTTTCCAGCGGCAAACCCTGGTAAAGGATCCGGCCCGAAGGTTCCACTTCAATACCCGGCATACGGCGCAAAACATCCTCAATGGCCCTGTCTTCCATTTTGGCAAAGGAACTTACCAGATAACTGATGGTATCCCCCCGCTGTTCGATTGCTTTTGCTCTTACAGTGATTCCTTCCAATTTCTTTACTTCGGTTATCAGTTCAAATTCTAATGTTTGAGAAGTATTGCTTATGCTTCGAAATTCGTTTCGGTACTGAATGGAGCTTATCTCCAACAGGAGACTGTCGGAAGGACTATTTACTTTGGTTTGAAAATGTCCGTTCTCATCACTAATGGCAAAGGCAATTAGCGCCTTACTGTCGGGTAAATAAACAAGTATATTGATTCTGGAAAGGGCTGGGCCATCAACGCTTGTTATACTACCCTGGAGGATGACCTGCCCGAAAAGGCTTTTGCCAAAAAGAAATATAAAAATCAATATTTGGAAAAATTTCATACCTAATGTCTTGTACCACTACGACGAACACATACAGGATCCTAATCTTATCAGGTTTTATTCTTTTATTTTCTTTTTAACTCAATGGGATTATTCTTCTCAATTGAAATTCTAGCAGCATTTTGTTGCGCTTCTTTACCAGCACCACCTTCCTTTGCCCATGAAACCAAATTTGCATTGAAGGCATCTTTGGCTTTAAAATAGTCCTGTTTGGTGGTTTCAATAAAGTCTTTTTCCAGATATTCTATCATGATCTCTTCCATCGGCTTTTCGATGCTTAATAGTTCAAATACATAATGGTTGCGTGTGTCGCGAATATTCAGTATTAATCCTGGAAGCCCGTTGAATTTGTAAGGTCCATTGTTGTAAGGTATGTCCGGGCAAAACCAGGCAATCCAATTTCTTCCACCAAAGTTGCATGTAGCCTTATGTGCCTTGTATTCCTTTATGGAAGTTGTATCCCCGGTTAGTTGCCAGCTAAAAATATTAATATCCTCATCATATTTTAAATTATTCGGTGAAACCCAGTCACTAAAGGTCATTTTCCTTTCAGGATAGTTTTTATAGAGCCTGTTTAAGTTATGTGGCATAGCAGGTTTTGTATATAAATACTCCTGCAATTCAGCCGCATTGTTAAGTTGCCTCATTTTCTTTTCAAAAACATAGGCATTATGGCTTAAATACATACTTACATTATCTCCAATAAATAGCACCTGATCTTCCTGTCGTGTAAAATGGGGAGGTAATGAATCCGGTTGGTATTGTAATGAATAAGTAACCGTAAGTTTTACAGGTTCTAAATTATTTACCGGGTAATCAGGTAGTTGTGCGAACGACGAAAGATTGTAAAATAATACAATACAAATTGTAAGTAAACGCATAATATAATGATATTGGATTTTTTGATTCATCATCACATATTAATGTCAGTGTCTCACAATCTTCCTCAGCAGCTGAAACATTGGGTGACATAAATGTGAACATTCCTAAAATGCCAGAATTAAGGATTTTTTTTTCATAATAATTAATGTTAATTTCTGTAACTGAAAAAATGTCTATAGTGCCCACTCTATTCATAGCAAAAAAGCTCATGCATATTTTAGTGCCACAAAATAATTACAGCTTAGTTAGTAATGCTGTTTATTAAATTGAACCGCTACCAGAGGTGGCAATGGGCAATATCTTCTGGAGCGGCCCAGAATATCGAACCTGTTCTTTTCCAAAATAAAGATGAATTTATTGGAGCGATATGCCTGATATTTATAGAATATGATATCATATCTCAGAAAAGATAAGGCATTGTATTTTAAGCATAATGGGCATGGGTTTTAATTAGCTATCACAAACATAGCAATATTTTTTGAAAGCTGATTTCATAAAAAATTATAAAATTTGGATTTTCCAAGAAATTATGTTGCAAAGGTTAAACCATATAAAAATGGTTACTCCGGAAAGCGGACTGATCCATCCTTAATTAAAAATATCCTATAAGATTTGCCCGGTACCAGGCTGTCCAATGAAAAGAGATTCTTATCAGGCCAGAATATTTTCCGGCTGGTTGGCTCCTGAATAAATTCAATGTTGTTGTCAGGTTGAAAACTCAATTGATCTATTCCGATTGTCTGACCGGAGATGCAGGGTATCAGATGCCAACCAGGGGTAAGAAACAGGGTGAGGTAGCTTTCCGGTTCGCCGTTTATGTGCAATGTAGCCGGTTCCGATAGTTTTATATGATATCCGTGAGCTGTGCTAAAGTTTTGCAGTGTGCTGCCGGAATTACCCTGTTTAAAAAAGTCAGGCCCGGAGCTTATCATTTCAATTTTATCCCATACGGGTGCAAAAACCGAATCGATCGACGGATAATCTGGTATCAAATAACCTGACAGGCTGTTCCAGCCTTCCGATAGATTGATAATCTGTGTAAGGTGTTCCGCTGCTTGAATTTTCTGAACTTTAAACTCATCGAGGTAAAAGCCATCGTCGGTGGTGTAAAAATCCGTGGTCAGTTTAAATTCAACCTGAATGGTTTCTCCGCAAAAGTCAGCAAGGT
>JABMQA010000369.1 GCA_013203545.1 Bacteroidota bacterium | reverse complement strand
TTTGTTGGAATAATTGGTGGTTGATTAGGTTGATAAAAGTCTGATTTAATACATCGCACGGCAAATCCACGAGATTTATTGAACTCACCCCTATATATTTCAGAAATAAAATTTGCAACTCCACGCATCAATGCATTACTCGTATCACCTTCAGTCGATGTCCAAATATTACCATTCACCCCAATCCAATTAAAGGTTCCATCAGGGTAATAATTTCCACTTGGTAATGCTGTAAATCCACTACTATTTGTTGCACCCACATTAGGAGCATTCCAATGGATCGTATCAGTTTCTTTCAATTTCCCACCACCATTAATTCCTCGCCAATTCGTTACGTTGCATGTTATGGAAGTATCAACTTCTTGTTCTAAGGTGCACCATTCAATGTCTGTGGGGATATGCCATCCATCTGGGCAAATACCCTGAGTCCCTTCAATGTTTGTGTATTGCATCATCTCATTCCATTGAAATAATCCCCCATAAATATTACAATTTGAATCAAGGTTTTCGTAACAATATTTCTCAATTTCATCATTATTATTTTGCAGTATACTTCCAGGAATTTTGACCCCTATATTCATATTCCTTGCCATCCAACATTGTTGACCTATCAGGATGGTTGGATAATTTTGTCCATCCCGGACATCAAAAACTGTATCTCCACATTGAAAAATGTATGGGACAAACCCAAAAGCAATATTCACCTCATCCCAGGCTGTATCACAAAGAGTCGAAATCTGCCACTCCAGAATGTAATGCTCATTAACCTGCCCGAGAAAGATTGAATTGGGGTCATCAGGTGATGTTACCTGCCCACCATCACCTTGCAATATTGTCCACAACCCTTCACCAATTTCAGGCTCATTAGCTTCAAGTGTTGTCCATGAGCCTTCCAGACCTAACTGGTCTTCTCCTGCATCGGCTTGTGTTGGAATGGTAAAGAAATCAACCAGTACTGTGTCAGAAGATGTTTCGCAGGCTGTGGAAATGCTCCATAATAATTGCTATCGAGTGCAGGGCTGGCCGGTAAACAGTGTGTTTGCAACGAATGCATCTTCAAACGCTCCACCTTCACCGGATAAAACAATCCATACGCCGTTTCCAACCAATGGTGGGTTTCCGTTTAGGGCCACACTTAAATTTTTATCATTTATTATTATATCTTCACCGGCATCTGCTTGTGTGGGAATGGCATAAAACTCAACTTCAACTGTGTCTGCAGTGGATGAACATTCGGTGGAGACTGACCAGCCAAGCTCGTAATCTGTACAGGGGAGGCCGGTAAATTCAGTATGGGGATCGTTGTAGTCTGCAAACGTTCCTCCTTCACCAGAAATAACAGACCATTCGCCAATGCCGTTACCTGGTATCTGGGCGTTAAGTGAAATGGTGGTTGCATCGGTATTTATAACGGTATCCTGCCCTGCATGTGCTTCGGAAGGTGTGTTGTTAAATATGATCTTTACATAATCGGATTTTGATCCGCAACCGGTGGTTATATCCCAGTTCAGGAAATAGGTTCTGCAATGTGTTCCGTGAAATTTGGTGTTGGGGTCGTTTATGTCCTCAAAATACCCCGGATGGCTGCTTAGTTTTTCCCAGGCACCTACTCCATTGGCCGGTGTGTTTGCCTCCAATTGAGCAACGGTTGTACTATCAGTGTAAGTCTGATCCGGCCCCGCATTGGCAACGCTGGGTTGTGGTGTGCACTCGCCGCAGGTTTCGAACCAGTTGGTGCCGTTCCAGTAGTTCAGGCAGTTGGTGGTGATGTTGAAAATCTGCATGCCTACGTTCGGATTTTCCAGCGCGTCACGTTCTTCCGTTGTCATCGATTGGATGCCGTTGTCCGATGTCGATGAATGCATGGCATAGGGGACACTCAGCAGTTGCACCGTGCCAAACACCTGAAATTCTCCAATGTTGCCGATGTCGATCTGTTCTTCGAGCCAGAAGTCGCCTTCCTGCCAGTTGATCTGGTCAAAAGCACCACTTAATACTTCACCGGTTCCGATGGCCAGGCTGACCAGACCCTGTGCGTTGGTGGTGGTCAGATGTTGTTCCTGGTAAACAATTTCCCCGGCGGGATCACCTGTGCGAATTAAAAACTTAAAGGTGATATCCTGTAAGGGTACGACCTGACCGGTTTC
>JABMQA010000004.1 GCA_013203545.1 Bacteroidota bacterium | reverse complement strand
TGGGGGACTTTCCAGCCGGCGTTTATTTCATCAACATCTCATCCCGCTCCATGGTATTGACCAGGAAAATGATAAAAACAGGGGCTGAATAAAAATAACAATGGTATGAAATCTTATAAATTAACCATCAGAAACAGAAAAAAATGAAAAAAAGTAAAAAAGTAAACAGTAGCCGTCGTGATTTTATTACAAAGGCCATTCCCGGCTGCGCATTATCCTGTTTTGCATTCCATCACCTCGTGGCTTCTGAAACATTTAATGATGCGCTTCCCTTGCAAGATGATCGTTACAAATTTGAAGCACAAATGGATCGGGAAATAACACTAAAGCAATGGCACCAAAACCGTCACAATAAATACATTGGAATCCTCAATGAGCTCGGAGAAGAAATTGGAAAGGAAAAGCTTATAGAAATGCTTCAGAAAGCCAGCTATGAAGAAAATGTAAAGCTTGGCAAACAACTGTCTAATCAAATTAAGTCACTCAATGTATTTGCCAATCCGTTTAGAAATGAATCCAGTAATCTTTCGAAGTCCATTGTTCGTGAAATAGTTGAAGATACTAAAAATGCTTTCGAAATCAGGGTCACGGACTGTGTTACGGAAGTTGTCTTCAGAGAAGCAAATGCGTTGGATCTGGGATATGCTTGTGTTTGTTATGCTGATTATGGACTCCCGGAGGGGATCAATCCGAAATTGAAACTCATCCGAACCAAAACCCTAATGCAAGGACATGATTGCTGCAATCACCGTTATGTTTGGGAAAAATAATCAGAAAGGAACCATTATGCAAAAGAAAAAAAGTCATTATCAATTGATAAATAAGTGTAACATTTTTTCATGTGTCAAGTATTACTTAGTACTGTTTTTTCTTGATTATTGGAAAATAGCATCAAAAGAAGTGGTATCAAAATAATATTGAAATACTCAGGTAAGTCCGATTATTTGGAGGTCATCGATGTTTAAAAATTACATTAAAATTGCTTTCAGAAATTTATTAAGGCACAAAGGATATTCATTTATCAATATAGTCGGCCTGGCTGTTGGTATGGCGTGCTTTATCCTTATTACACTATTTGTTTTAAACGAATTGAGCTTTGATAAACACCATGATAAAGCCGGGTTAATTTATAGGATTTGTTCACAATTTGAATCTGCCGGGATGAAAGGTGCGTATTCGGTTCCCCCAATGGCTCAGGCATTGTTGGATGATTTTCCTGAGGTTCAATATGCTGCCAGGCTCTCACTCTGGCCCCGAAACCCGCTGGTGATTTATGAAAACAAACAATTTTTGGAGAAAGGCCTTATATACGCTGATTCCAGTATTTTTAATGTTTTTACAATTCCGGTTGTTCTTGGGAATCCTGAAACTGCACTAACCAAACCGTTTACGATAGTTATTACAAAAAATATTGCTGAAAAATATTTTGGTAATGAAAATCCATTGGGTAAAATTCTTTTAATGGGAACGGCAAAGAATCAATTTAAAGTTACTGCTGTGGTTGAGAACTGTCCACATAATTCCCATTTTCAGTTCGAAATGATCGCTTCACTTTCCTCAAGTGAAACCAGCCGGGAAACAAGCTGGGGAGGATCAACCTATTTTACCTACATCGTATTGCCGGAAAATTTCCCATCATCTCAGCTTGAAGCAAAATTCCCGGGTTTTATTAAAAGGCATATGAGTCCAAGATTATACAATGAATTAACAAAAAATGGAGAAGGTTATTACGGATTCTTTTTGCAGCCCTTACTTGATATTCACCTCAATTCAGACATCATAGATGGTTTAAGTAAAAAAGGAAATATAACTTATGTTTATGTGTTTTCTTTTATCGCTTTGTTTATTCTGCTTATTGCATGCATTAACTTTATGAACCTGTCCACCGCAACATATGCCAACCGTTCAAAAGAAATTGGATTACGTAAAGCGCTCGGTTCAAACAGGACACAACTGATAAAACAGTTTTTAAGTGAATCTATGCTGATAAGCTTCGCCTCGCTCATTTTTACCATACTGATGATAGAATTAGCCCTGCCGGCGTTCAACAATTTTACCGACAAACAGCTCAATCTTGACTATTTCGGTAATTACTATGTTATTCCCGGTTTACTGGGTTTTGTAATTGTTGCCGGAATCATTGCAGGAAGCTATCCTGCTTTTTTTCTATCTTCATTACATCCGGTTCGTTCATTAAAAGGATCCTTCAAAAAGAGCAAGGGGGGTGGACTGGTCCTGAGGCGCGGACTGGTACTCTTTCAATTTACAATATCTGCAATGAATATTTTCTGTACATTTATAGTCTACAGCCAGTTGAGATCAATGTATCGTTCTGATTTAGGATTTGATAAAGATCACATAGTAGTTATTCACAACGGATCCGCTTTAGGAAACCGGTATGAGAACTTTCGGCAGGATTTGTTGCAGCATCCTGAAATTATAAGTGTTTCAAATACCGAAACATTACCGGGCAGACACTTTGACCCTAACGGTCACAGGCTTGAGGGTGCATCGGATTCAGATTACAACACGCTTTACACCATTTACGCAGACTATGATTTTGCCGATCTGATCGGGCTGGAAATCGTGGAAGGAAGATATTTCTCACGTGAATTTTCTTTTGATGAAAATGCGGTTGTCATCAATGAGACTGCTGTCAAAATGCTCGGGTTGGCCAATCCTGTCGGTACAAGGTTTTATAAAGGATTCGGCAATGCAAAGGAAGGCGAATTTGTAACAATTGTTGGAGTGGTAAAAGATATTAAGTTTTTCTCGTTACACCATGAAATTGGACCAATGATTATACGCTTTTTATCTGAATTACAGGGAAGTGTACGTTATACTTCAGTGAAAATCCGTCCGGAGAATATTAAGCAAACAATAAGTCTGATCGAACGCATATGGAGTGAATCATCAAGAGCATACCCTTTTGAATTTACTTCCTTTAATGATGATCTTTCCATGCAATATAGCAATGAGCAAAAAACAGGTCAAATGATGGTTGTTTTTTCCGGCCTTTCTATCCTGATTGCATTTCTGGGATTATTCGGACTTATTTCCTTTTCTGCTGAACAGCGCACCAAAGAGATCGGGGTAAGAAAAGTATTTGGCGGAAGTACCATTAACATTTTATATTTACTTTCCAGGGAAACTGTTATTCTCGTTGTAATCTCTAATGTGATCGTCGGGCCGCTAGCATATTATGCAATGATTAACTGGCTCCAAAATTTCGCATACCCAATAGCGATAAATCCGCTGACTTTTGTTTATACACTATTTTTAATGCTAATAATTGCTGTGTTAACGGTAAGTTATCAGGCCTTTAAAGCTGCCCGGGCAAATCCGGTTGATTCGTTGAAATACGAATAAAAATAAAGTTATCCTTTCATATCAGGAACTTATTTTTCATTCAATCTGCTTTTACATCCAATTTCTTGAAAAAACCGGCTAATTATCAGGCAATGTTTTATACCTTGGCTGACGAGGCCTGCTACAAATTTCGCTAAACCTGTTTGCAATGTTTAACAATCCATAATAATTTAAGACTATGAAAACTCCATTAACATTAATGCTACTGTTCTTAAGTTTTTTGATCACCGCCCAGGAACTCACTCAAATCACCAACGACCCTTCCCGCGACTGGGATCCACACTTTTCGCCCGATGGAAATTATTTCTGTTTTACATCCGGCAGGACAGGCCATGACGAGATATGGAAAATGACGGTGACCGGTGATTCCCTTCAACAACTCACTTTTGACGAAAACGGGAATATGCACCCAAATTGGTCGCCGATGGGG
>JABMQA010000368.1 GCA_013203545.1 Bacteroidota bacterium | reverse complement strand
GAAAATTAAACTGGGAGTTATTTTTTTAGCAGGATTCTTTATGCTATTTTTTGCTTATGGTCAGGAAGTAAAAGAGTGGCTGGTGCCCGATGAATACAAAACCATGAAAAATCCCGTTGAATCAAATCAGGAGAGCCTGAAACTTGGCAAGATGCTTTATAGTAAACATTGCAAATACTGCCATGGTAAAGAAGGACTGGGTGATGGCGCAAAATCAAAAACACTCGAAACTTTCTGCGGGGATTTTAGTTCGGAGGAATTCCAGGATCAGACAGATGGCGCATTGTATTATAAAACTACCGAAGGAAGGGATGAAATGCCTTCATTTAAACAAAGTATTGATGATGACGAAGATCGGTGGTGTATCATAAACTATCTGAGAACACTCAAATAGCCGTTCACAATACCTGATAGTGCCACGGGATATTTGCCCTCAGGTAAAATCTCCCGTGGCTTTCATTTACACCAAAACAAATAGAAAGTATGATGAAAACAGACGAAAATAATCAGGAAATATCCATCAAGGGGCTACATGATCAGATAAAAGCGTTGACCTATCGCATTGCAGCGATTGAACATGCCATTGAGGGCAAACCTATTATAAAATCTGATACCGGTTTCGGCTTTTCTCATCCGGACCAGTTAGACCAAACGAAAGTTAAGGAAAAGAAAGAAGATGGTGAAAACTGGATAGAATCAAAACTTGGTGAGATTGGATTAGGTCTCCTCGGGAATGTGGTGTTGCTTTTTTGCATCATTTTTCTGATGACCTTTACACAGAATCAGGGATATCGTTTGTTACCTACAATCATCGGTTTTGCTGCCGTAGCAGGGGTTTTAATACTTTCCTTTTACAACAGGGAATCTTATCCCGTTTTAACAAGAATGTTGTCGATCTGTAGCCAGTTGCTTGCCTACTATGTTATGCTCAAGTTACATTTCTTCGTGGAAGAACCCCTTGTAAAGTCTGCCGGCTTATCCGTTGCACTTTTATTTCTTCCCATTGGATTCCAACTCTATTATGCCGTAAAAAACAAATTGGAACTTGTGGCAGGAATGGCGATTTTTCTGATAGTAATTACATCTCTTTTCTATAACAATATCCATCTTTCGATGGCACTCCTGGTAGTAGCTGCCGGGGTTACACTATACCTGTTATCACGTTATTCATGGTGGCGTTTTCTTATCGCATCCATTTTTCTGGTTTATATAGCCCATGCGCTCCTGATTTGGGATAACCCGCTGATGGGTGGTTCGGGTAAACTGATTACAAGTCACCAATACAATATGGTGTACCTGTTTATTTACGGGACTATTTTCTCCTTAACCCTGGTGATCAAACACAAAGAGCCGATCATGGATGCCGCATTTATTGCCATAACACTGATTAATGCGTTTTGGTTCTCCCTGGTTCTGATCATAAATATTCTCACCTACTTCCCGGGCAATTACGTGCTAATGTTTATTCTGATATCTTTTTATTGCCTTGTGTTTTCTGTTCTTATCAGGACGAGAACAAACAAATTATTTGCACCGGCTTTTTATGCTTGTTTTGGATTTATGGCGCTTAGTGTGGCAGAATACGGTTTTTTTGGTTTTCCCGACACATACCTGTTGTTGACCTTGCAAAGCCTGTTCGTTGCCTCCTGGGCCTTATGGTTCCGTTCTAAAATAATCATTGTCACCAATACATTCTTGTTTCTGGGGATTATGATGACTTATCTTTTTCTTGAAGAATCAGTTAGTATAATTAATTTCACTTTTGCAGTAGTAGGTCTGATAAGTGCCAGGTTATTGAACTGGAAAAAAGAAAGATTAGCGCTTAAGACAGAATTCCTTCGCAACATATACCTTTTTCTTGCTCTGGGCATGCTCCTGTATGCTTTTTATGGATATTTACCGGGACAATATATATCCATTTCCTGGATAGCCGTTGCCGGATTATTCTTCCTCATGAGCGTAATTCTCAGGAATGTGAAATACAGATGGCTCGGATTCGGGGCCATTTTATCAACCATCGTTTATCTTTTATTCGTTGATCTTGCCCAAATGGATATTGGTTACCGGATCGTTGTATTTCTGTTTTTGGCTGTATTGTCCATCGGTTTATCCGTATATTATACCAAACGTGCCAAAAAGAAAACATAAAGCTTTCACCAGGCTTTAAAATGTAACATCAATTTCAATAAATTACGTTGATTTATGGAGGAAGAAGTATGAAAAAGATCAGTCGAATAAAATTTACTTTGAAGGACAAAAATTACAGACTTGGTATTATTTTGTTTGCCCTCTTTGCATTGGCTGTAATAATATCTTATGGATGTGACAAAAACAAGCAGGAAATATCT
>JABMQA010000367.1 GCA_013203545.1 Bacteroidota bacterium | reverse complement strand
TAAAGGTGCGATTACCAGAACAATAGTACAAACCAATTTAAAAAAGGTTGAATTTAATCTTTGTTCCATATTATTATTTTTCATCGCAAGGATTTGTTGCCACAGCGCCAAAGATACCGGAAAACTCAAAAGGAAGTTGCGGAATATGACTGCAGGAATAGAGCGGATCGTTTGGGTTATCGCATTGTCTATCCCGGTTTGCCGACCACATCGAAAGGCGCCCTATTTTCTTTTGAGCTGCCCAGATGGCCAGATCCGTTGCGTCATCCAGGTAAAATATTTCTCCGGGCACATCATTTTCACCAATCATAGGGCAAATACCTATTTTGGACCAGATCACGGAATCGGGAAGAATGATACCCGCTGCTGTATAGAGTGTTTGCAGCTGGCCGAAAAGCGCTTCACCTGCCGAAATTGCTGCTTCGCCCATATCGATCCCCGATGGGCCATAATCCATCGCCATGATGTTTACACAATCGATATCCACCTCATTTGCGAGGGCGCTTTGTACAGTGTTTCTACCATCGTTTGTAAGCCCATCCGGCATAACGGGCAGGGTGAGGCTTATCTTTAGAAAAGGATATTCGTTTTGCAGCAGTTTTATGGCTTTGGAACGCCTCTCCCTTGAGATGGGTTCAGCAACCAAAAATCCTTCGATATCAAAATCAATGCTGTTAAGGCTATAGGCATCAATAACCGTTTTATAGGCATCCCGTAGTTCGTACTCATCGGAGGCAGCAAAAGCAAGCTCAACGCCATTGGCGCCACCAAACGACATAATAATTTCGCCTCCCTGATCGCGGAGTGAGGTAATTTTATCCTGGTAATAGTCCATACCCAGTGTTGCAAACCCACCCCAGCATGGATTGGCACCCTGCTCAAATTCGTTGTCCACGATGAAAGCACAAGTGTACAAACAAATGCCGGTTCCTGAAATATCCGAAATGTCATAATTTGGCCAGAGCAAGCAATCAACATATGGGGCAAAAAGTAATCCTTCACTTGCGGGTGGAAGTTCGTTAACAAAATGAATAAATACATTATCCGAATTATTGCCACAATTATTGGAAATGGCCCACGACAATTCATAATGGTTACCCTGAATTCCGGTAAAAATGGAAGATGGATTGTCCGGCTCGGCTACAACTCCGCCTGTACCGGTTAAAATACTCCAGTTTCCGGTTCCGAAAACAGGAACATTGGCTTCCAACATGGTCTGGTCTCCGATTAGGGTTTGATCATTTCCTGCACTGGCCAGCGTTGGTTGAGGTGTACACGCCCCGCACATTTCCATCCAGGATAAGCCGGTATAATAGTTCAGACATTGGGTTGTATTGTTCAAAACAATCATGCCTGTTGTTGCTGCCAGGGTATCAATTACCTCCTGTGGGTACGAAGGAACGTTTTTTAACCCAGATGCTTTGGCATATAAGGCATATGGGACGCTTAAGATTTGCGATGTGCCCATGTATTGGAATTCTCCCATTCCTGCAAGGTCTGCTTCCAATTGCAGAAAAAAAGAATGATCCCCCCAGTTTATCTGACTAAAATTGCCCGAAACAGGCTCGCCCTGCCCGATGTTTAAGGAAATTAAGCCGAATTGATTTGTGCTCCCGGAATGCATTTCGGAATAAACAACATCCCCAATGGCCCCGTCCTTTAAAATGCAGATTTTAAGTTCAACTGGTAATTGTTGTAAAATTACACCTGTTGAATCACGGACCACGGTTTGAAATTTAAATGATTCAGGTGATTGCGCATTCACTATTGAATAGACAATAATCAGTACTATAGAAAGGTATCGGTTCATAACGTTAAAGTTTTTTCCTGGATAAAATCGAAATATCATATTTAAAACAAGTAACGGGGAGTATATGGTTTGTGGCGGACTTTGAAAGACAAAACTTTCTGCCCACTTTGATTTTTATTTGGAACTATAATGTTCATTTTCATAACATAACCCGCCATAATTTATTTGCAATGTCGTGCCGTTGTGCTTTATTCTAAGTCCATTATTATTAGCAAATTTTCTTTGACAGCTTCGATTATTCCAGCGGGTAAACTGCCAATCTTTTTAATAAGTCTATTATTGTCAATTGCCCGTATTTGGTCAATCATGATGTCACAAGGCTGGTGTAAATTTGAGGTACCTTTTTTTAAATGAACTCTTAAAATTTCAGCGTCTTTCTTTACAATAGTCGAGATTGGGCATATAATTGTCGATGGATGCGGTACGCTGTTCAATAAATTAGTTTGAACAATTAACACAGGTCTGGTTTTCCCTGGTTCGGCCCCAATTTTAGGATTTAAGTCGGCAAGCCAGATTTCAAATTGTTTAATCATTATATTCAATCTTCTCAAAGTCTTTAAGCACATTCATCGAATCATTTTTAACTAATTCTGACTCACTCTTAAGTCTCTTCTCTAAGAGCAATCTTCTCTGAAATCTGTTGTAGTAGTCTAAAGCCTCGTTAATGTATCTATTTCGAGGTTTCTTAATGCGAGAAAGGATTCTTTCGGTGTCTCCGAAAATTGAATCATCGATTTTTAATGAAACTGTTTTCATGGTAATTGTGAATTATTCCACAAAGGTATATCAAAATCGTATATTCTACAAGTGTTTTTATTTTGATTGTTGTTTTCTTTTACCATGCGGCACAACGGATGGATAAAAGTAATAAAATATTTGAATATCGGAATTGATCAGGGAATCTGAAAGATGAAATTGGAATTTGTTATGTGTTCGTACCAATCCTGATTGGTGGCGCCCTGCGATCTTACCCAGGGTTCAAATTCATCATAAGCCTGTAATAGCGTGAATTTATACAACCCGTTATCAGGATCTTCAACACCATCGGCTTCAATGGTCCAATCAAACGATTTTGGAATATCCAGCCCCCATGGGAAGAATGGCCCGAAACTTTTACCAGCTATTTTAGCAAGTGAATTCGATTTGTACCACAAACCACCGTTGGGGCCTCCGTAGGGGAAATTTGAACCATCGTTGTGGGTATCGAAATAGGGCTTCTCGTTGGATTGCCAGGTAGCGGCAAGTGATGAGGGTGAATAGCCGGAAAGATGTACTTCCCTGCGGCGATTGAATGTTGTGGTACCCACACCTATAATAAAAAAGGGATTCCAATGCTGGAGCCCAAGCGAGTTTACAGTGTAATACGGGCCAACATTATCAACAGTAATTTTAATTTCGAAATTGTAGCTGCCAAAATACATGCCCGGATACGTGTTTCCTTTAAAAGGTAATTTGTCGTCAACAATGATGGTGATTTCATTCTGACCATATTCAGTACCATTTTGATCCAGGGTGATGTAGTTTGCATCAAGGTCATATCCTGTAACTGAAAAATCATTTGTTGACAGCAATATATCCGGAAGCGAGAAACCGAAACCATGTCGCAATGCAGCGCCATTGGCTTTTAATTCAAAATGACCAATTGCTTCAACAAGCTCATTATTTGCGTTTGTAACACGGTTAAATTGGTAGTCAACAACAATATCATTTAAATCATAATCACCAAGTGAAGGCCATAAATCCTCAAAGGCAAGGGTCCATGGCTCGGCAGGCCAGTAATTGTTGAATGCCCGTTCCGGGTCATAGGGATAATCATCATAAATATTGGCAATACCATCTTCATCCGTATCAATATCACCCTGCCAATTCGGGCCATTTCCACCGGCCAGATAACTTAAAAAGTTTCCGTCCAGATTTGGCCGTGAAGTCATATTATGTATAATGTTGCCTTCGCTCTCTTCCATGTTCCAATACCCTGCCAGTCCGGCTGAGAGTGGGTTAATTGATTCATACATTCCATTGCTGATCCCCTCTTGTGATCTTTCAATGTTCCATAATCTTACCTCATCTATAACACCATTAAAGAAAGAATTGGGTGATGCATCGTGCCGCGAACCAATGGAAATAATACTTAAATCTGATGGTGAAATCGTTGATGTCTGTAAATTGATTTCGAACTCCGGCAAACCATCAATATACAATTTTAACGTGGTTTCTGTGATCACTCCGGCAATATGGTGCCAGTTATCATCGGTAACTGAAGTGTTACCTGATTGTTCATATAAATCAGCACCTTTTTGTTGTATCAGTTTAACCGAATGATTATTGCCCTTATCTATTACCAAGCTGATGTTCCAATCATTTTCCGAATCATTGCCAAATGAAATGATTGTCATATCTGTGGTAACACCAGGATTAACAATTCCATGCCAGTTATTATTTGCGGGGCCATCGGATTTTATCCAGGCTTCAAATGTGATGGGGAAGTCAGAAATATAGGGGTTTCCCGAAAGGACATAATCACCATCCACACGATTGAAGTCCAAAGCCCATTTAGCGTTTTCGGTCGATTTAAAACTGTCAGGTAATGTATAAACAACCGCATCGTCGATGCCTTGAATAGTAACGCCGTTAATGGCCAGCGTTGTTGTTGTTCTTGCCATCCGGATGCTAGTTTCAACCTGATTTGTTGTGCCAAAATGGGTCAGGTAAATTAATTCCCCATCTGTGGAGGTGATCTCAACCAGTTTGCCTTTTGCGTTTTTTAATACAAACGAAACATCTTTGTTCATTTGCCAGTTGAATTCGGGGACAGCGAGCGTGCCTGAGTTGCTATCACCGGGAATAACAGGATTCTCGATCTTTTTACATCCGGCAAAAATCACGGTTAAAATCACAATATGTAAAATCCACTTTCTCACTGTTTTCCTATTATCCCTCTTAATAGTTTGAATATAAAACAAAATACTAACTATTAATATTCAAAATTCATACCTAAAGATTTAAACCATGCCTTAACGCTGAGTTAAGCGCAGATACAAATGTTTTCGCTTATTAAGATGTTCCCGAATTGGGAAATATTTCTAAATCTTAGATCAATTCTTAAATACCTCATGTCAAATTTAGGTCTTTTTCTCTAATAACGAAAATTCATTTTTATTAATTTTCAGGTAAAATAGTATATTTTTATGGAATAATCCGAAACAAAATGAATAAACTTCTCCAATTTCGCTTCCTGCTCATTTCAACCTTTTCGTTGATATTTGCCTTTGCCACACCACAAAGCAAACAACAGCATGAAATGACAGCGTCAGAAATCGTGCAAAGCCTGGATTATGCCAATTTTCCTCAGGTAAACTCCGGGTGCATCAGCAATGGATGCCACGATAAAATAGAACCCATAAGGCAGCATGGTTCCAAAATGGCTTCAATGATTTATCAGAAAGGTGAAAAAGTTGGCGATCCTAACGGTTGTATTGTTTGCCATGCAGGAAGCCCCTTTTCAAATGATAAAAATATTGCCCATGAAAATATGATCAAATTTCCAGCATCTTTATGGGTCATTGATAAGACCTGTGGTGAATGCCATCCCAAACACGTTTACAACATCCATCGAAACCTGCGTAACGTGTCATAACCGTGGAAAGAGAATCGGTGTGTCCTTTCTTGGTACCATCGAATCGCCGTACGATACACCATGGAATGAAGATGGTTCGTCGCAGCATAAATTGCATGGTAAAAGATACCAGTATATCCGTGATGATCATCACCACAATCCATCAAATACTTCTGGTAATCCCAATGG
>JABMQA010000035.1 GCA_013203545.1 Bacteroidota bacterium | reverse complement strand
TTCAAGTCTTCCAGTGTATATAGGTCTTCTTCTTCTTTAAGGAATTCATATATTTTTGATTCACTTACCAATGTTTCAATGCCTTTTTGTAATATCTCCTCATCATATTTTTTCAAAACAAAATCGGCAAAATCAGAAATCTCACTGACCTTATCCTGCGGTAATCTTGAGAGTGCAGTTAATGTCTTTTTAATTAATGTTTCTCTGTCTCGGGTCATATCAAAAAAATTTACTGTAAAGATATGATTTTTTGTAAATCTGTTCATGTTTTTAGGCATTACTGCAAACAATTCCAAGGCAGCATCAGTCAGTTATCTACGAAATATAGCTAAAGCTATAGCGTAATTTTTTCCCAATGATTTTCTCTGGACACCAATGATTAGTTTTCTTAATCAAATACCATAACCACATATTTATTCTTCTTTTCATCCCAAACCTTCAAGTGAGTCCGAGATTCAAAAATATTAGATACTTCAATTGCATCTGAGTTTATTCTGTAAGTTGTGTCAATTGCTTCAAGCACTCTGTCTGTTTCGGTGCTGATATTAAAAGCTACATATTTATTTATTGTGTCATTTTCTGATGCTAAGGGTAAACTGTCAAGAAGATATTCTTTAAAGCTTTCATTTTCGTTATGAAATGAATAGACAAAGTGATACATAGAATCTCTAATTAAGACCAATGCAAAGTCGATCAAAGTGTCATTATTAAAGAAGCCCGAACAGAAATAAGGTAAGGATTTAATAATTTTATTTTTTGTTTGACCTTGAAAATAGTATTTGTCATAGTCTTTTACTTCAGGGATTCTAAGATCATCATGGTTTGTATTAATATAAGCAACCAACTCATTGGGAATAATAGTGTTGTCAAAACAATATTCTTTCATCAATTCATTATGCTCTTTTTTAGTAACAATAACTTTTTGCTTTTTCGTCTCAATTGAAAATAGACTTTCATTGTTTTTTTGATTCTGATTACAACCTATTAAAACAATCAGAAAAAATAGCATTTGTTTGGCTTTCATATCCTATGTCTGGCTAATTCCATATAACTCCTCAAGTTTTGCTGATATTTGTGCAGTTTTATTTCTTCGAAGAAGTGTGCGATCTGCGGGAAAAAAGGATTTTATTCAATGATTATTTTCTTAACCTCCACAAAATTGCCACTTATCACCCTAACCAGGTACATACCCGGTTTCAATATTGCTGTATCAATCCTGGTAACCGGGCCGTCGATAGAAGTCGATAGGATCTCCCGTCCATTCAAATCACTCAAATATATTGTCCCTGTTTGAACCATTCCTGACCTGACAATCAGATAATCATTTGCCGGATTCGGATAAATCATAAAAACTGATCCGGCTCCAACAGTTTCAGGAATATTCACGATGACCTGATTGCCACATTCAATTCCGTTCTTCTTGAAAAAGATAATAACATATGGATGAAAAAAACCTGCAGGATAGCCAAGCGGGCAATCCACAATTTCTCTGTAAATCCCTAAACCCAATACATATTCGTATGTTTCAAAAACCACAGGATATAAATCATAAGGTCCCCAGCAATTATCAGCAGGACAATAAATAAAAAAACCCGGAAGATTTGTATAGGCCCATAAATTGATATCACAAAAATCAGCACGGTAAAAATCTTTAAACCTCAAAGGTGCCTCACGTTCAATATGATCAAAAGGAATTTTTACCAGTATCGCGTTTCTCCTGTATTTTAGAAAGATTGTATCTGCCATACCGGTAATTGAATCTGCCTCAAAGGTAAACCTGGCTACCTGATAAATGATTGAATCCGGTGTAACATCACGGGATAAAAAAGTATGTGTAATATAGCGATGGTAGTTTAACCAGGGAGGACCACCCGGGTTGGAGTATAAATCGCTGTACTGGATAACATCCCCCGGCTGGTGATCGTAAAGCATTTCATATGTGATTGCCCAAATCCCAACGGCTGGAGATTTATTGCCAAGCAGTGAAACCGGTAACAATTCATCCGGAAAATGGTGGATCATAAAAAAGTCGATGAACCCCAGGTCTTTTCCAAAAGTTATGATCTGGTTATTCAATGTGGAATTAATGGGATTTCCATCTGCATCCATGTGCGATATCCGGAAAAATTTCACCGAATCCTTTAAACCGAGCACAGTGGTTGTGTCCCGCCCCTCGTAATGCATATAAAACATCTGGGATGCATCCTCATAAAACAATGATGAATCACCGGGCGAAAGGTCAAAGTTGAATTGCAGGGTATCGCCGGAATTGTTGAAAAAGCTGTAACAACTATTGTTATCAAAAATAACACTTGAACCCATCCATGATGGAAGATCTTGTTTAATGCATTCATTCCCGCCCCAGAATTCGCAGGTGTCGGAAGTAATCCAGTCAGTAAGGCCGGTGTTGGGGAAATAAACGGAATCGTTGCCAACTTCGGCAACCGAATCAAAGACAAATCCATAGGTGGAATCCGGAATAAGGCTGCTGGTAAACAGTTTCCTGGTTCCGGCATTAAACAGTTTGTAATCCTGCGCAGAAGCCTGAACGGTTATTGAAATTATGGCCAGAATAAGGAAATTTTTCATTTTTTGAATTTTTTTTCGATCACAAATATAATAAAATTCCATATTTACGAGTATTGGTTTTTGCAAAATACACCACTAACAATCCGAATATTCCAGTTTACCAAATTTCTCCATTAAATAACTGATTTGCTCTTGGGGTACTTATTCCATTTTTCTGTGTAAATCTGTGAAATCTGTCCGACCACTGAGGATCTGTGGCCAATTTACAGTCGCTTTCAAATGCCACTGATTACTCAGGTTACCACTGATATATTTTACTATGCGTCTTCCTGGTGTTTTAAAGTCCTGTATCCCAAACCCGACCTGCCGGCCTGTTTTAAAAAAGCATCAGGGTGTTGTGCATAAAAGGCATTACAGCATAGGTAGCATCTGTAGGATTTTTTGTAAATTAGCAGAGTCAAAAAATATGACAGGCATAACAATACACAAAAAATTAAGCATATGCAAATCACCGATCTTTCCGAAAAGTACCATCAGGACTACTTCTGTTGCCTCGAGTCCTGGTCCGACGAAATGAAAGAGGCCGGCGACCACAAAGAAACCTGGTACCAAAAGATGAAGGATAAAGGACTGGGTGTAAAAATCGCCATCGAAAACGATGAGGCTGTGGGCATGATCCAGTACCTTCCTGCTGAACATTCAATCATCGACGGACACAACATTTATTTCATCATTTGTATCTGGGTGCACGGATACAAAAAAAAAGGTGTGGGCAACCATCAGAGAAAAGGCATCGGGAAAGCGCTGCTCCAGGCAGCTGAAGAGGATGTGAGATCAAGAAATGCTGATGGAATAGCTGCCTGGGGTTTAAAACTACCTATCTGGATGAAGGCGTCATGGTTCAGGAAACAGGGTTACAAAAAAGTGGATAAAAACGGCATGGCCCTGCTCATGTTCAAGCCCTTCAAGGATGATGCGGTGCCGCCAAAATGGATCAAACAGAAAAAGAAACCCGCAAAAACACCCGGTAAAGTAGATGTAACTGTTTTTAACAATGGTTGGTGCCCCGCGCAAAATTTAATTTACGAACGGGCCAAAAAAGCCGCCAATGAAATTGGGAATGAAGTTGAATTTAAGGTTTTTGACACCTCCGACAGGTATATTTTGGAAGAGTGGGGTATTTCGGATGACCTGTTTATTGATGGTAAAAAGGTGAGGAACGGGCCACCGCCGTCATATGAGAAGATTGAAAGGAAGATTGCGAAGAGGGTGAAGCGGTTGTAAGAAGTAGTATAATATTACTGCTATATTAATGGTACACACAAGATTGAGAATTTACTAAGACAAAACAATTGTTTATTAGTCCGACTTATTAAATTTTTCTACATTTGTAGATTATATAAAATTTAGGATGTCCACAAGAATTACACATATAATATCAGAACTTGAAGACCAGTATTTACTATCTGATGACAATTCCAGACCCTGGATTATCGGATTTAGTGGAGGAAAGGATTCAACCGCTCTGCTACAGTTAGTCTGGCTTGCCTTAAAGAAAATCCCACATGAATTAAGAAGAAGAAAAATTTATGTTGTATGCAATGATACATTGGTTGAAAATCCTGTGGTCACAGATTATGTATTTGGCGTTTTAAAACAAATAGAACAAGCCGCAGTACAGCAGGGTTTGCCTATTGAGGTACAAAAAACAATCCCCAGATTGGAGGATAGCTTTTGGGTTAATATAATTGGTCGGGGTTATCCAGTCCCAAACAATGGCTTCAGGTGGTGTACCGATAAAATGAAGATTAAGCCCACATCCAGATTCATCATGGATCAGATTACTGAAAACGGAGAAGCAATTATTTTGATTGGTACAAGAAGTGCTGAAAGCGCAACAAGGGCTAAATCAATTAAAAAGCATGAAATACGCGGTAAGCGATTAACAAAACACCCTAACCAATATAACACATATGTTTATTCTCCTATTAAAGACCTCCTGTTAGAAGAAGTATGGTACATAATAAACACAATGACCTCACCTTGGGGAGCAGATAACTCAAAACTCTTTCAAATTTACGCCGATGCCAGCGCAGATGATTACGAATGTCCTACCATGGTAACTGACAAAAGCCACTCTTCCTGCGGGCAAAGTCGTTTTGGGTGTTGGACTTGCACTGTCGTAAAAGAAGATAAATCTATGACTGCACTTGTGAATAAAGGTTATCAATGGTTGAAGCCGCTGTTGGATTTGAGGGCAAGTATGGTTGAACAAAGAAATGTTTCTAAAAACAGGATGCCTTATCGAAGAAACGGGCAACCTGCGGTTACAAAAGATGGGCACAATCAGGGTTATTATACCGAAAAATATATAGCCGCATTATTGGAACAAGTTCTCTCAGCACAAAAGGAAGTTCAAAAGCACAATGATGACCTATCATTGATAACTAATCAGGAGCTCATTGCCATCCAGGTTATCTGGCACAAGGAATTCAGGTTTAAATATCGGGTATCAGAAATCTACAACAAAGTTTATAACAAAGGTATTGAAATGGATAAGATTAATGACAAAATGCAAAAAGAGATAGATTTACTTCAAAGTATCTGCGATGATGACCTGCGTGATTTTAACCTCATACAAGAGCTTTTGATCATGCAAAAAAACAAAGCATTATTGAACAGAAAAAGAGGTTTGAAAGACGACATGGAGAGAGTTATTGAGAAATATCTCTATGCCAGCTAAAAATTTAAAATATTATTGTTTCCGGTTTGAGAATCTTAGAAGAGATTATAAAAACGGAGGGGCACCTCATAAGCCAATCCTTCTCATTAGCCTGATACAGGCATTTCAACAAGGAGTATATAAAGCAACAGAAATTACAATTACACCTGAATTGGTTGGGCTTTTTAAATCAAATTGGAAAAGGCTTGTAGAAACCAACCATCAGTGCCTGTTTACACTTCCATTTTATCACATGAGCACAGAACCTTTTTGGAAGCTAATTCCAAATATTGGTTGTGAAATTTGGGTAAAATCGAAAAGTTCAATGCGTAGTTTTGCAAACCTAACTACCGCAATTAAATATGCTAGGATTGATAAGGAATTAAAAGATTTGCTTCTTGAAAAAGATGAATCTGAAGTCTTGCTTCAATTTATATTAGAAAAGTATTTTCCTGATACAAAAGGCAATTTTAGTTCCGGTGCCAATAATTATATTTCTGACATAGAAAATCAAATCATAAAAGAGCCAAACGAAATTTATCAAGCGCGATTGTTTCAAATTCGGAAGGAAGTAGATAATGATGCTTTTCAAGAAGAAGTGTTTGTTCGAAGCAATATTTTCAAAAAAGAAATTCCCAAAATTTACAATTACACTTGCTGCATTTCCGGCTTAAGGATTGATGCAGTTGATAATATTTCTATGATTGATGCTTGTCATATAATTCCTTTTTCTGAAAGTTATAATGATACAATTACAAATGGCATTGCATTATGTCCAAATTTGCATCGAGCATTTGATAGAGGGCTGATTTCAATCAACAAAATTTATCAGGTAATTGTAAACAAGAATTTCTCTGAACCCTATCGGTCATCCCATAATATTAAACAATTTGAGAAAGTGGAGATTCTTTTGCCTGAGAATGAAAAACAATACCCATCGTTAAATTCATTAACTTATCATCGAGATAAATTTGGTTTTAAATAGTGCGATATGCCTGAACAACAAAATATCAAGTGGAAGGAAATTTGGCGCGATGAATACCTTAAATGGATTTGTGGTTTTGCAAATGATATTGGATAAAGAAAACAAACACCGCAGTAAAGAAAGAATTAACTGATAAGGGTACATTTTTCAATTGAAAAGGTAAAAGTCATTGTATGAAAAAAGTCACATTTGAATTAATAAGAATAGAGGCATTAATCTTTGATTGTAAAAGTTCTCGATTACCAGAAACTCTTAATGATAAATCTGAAACAGAAATCATCAACTTTTTCCTTTCGGACGCCTCCCTTGTGGAGTTAATGCTTGCTATTGGGAAAAATGACTTCTTTGAAGGGGAACAATTATTGGTCGTAGCAAATGGAGATAAGTAT
>JABMQA010000366.1 GCA_013203545.1 Bacteroidota bacterium | reverse complement strand
GATGGCAATTCAAGGTTTACATTTCTTTGTACACCCGCCCCGCCAAAGCTAAATCCGCATTTTTCTCTTTTACAGTCTTTTCTTTTGTGATTTACAAACAATAATCTATGATAACAACGGGCTTAACAAAGTTTGGATCGACCAACAATGCTGATTTGCCCGGGTTTGTAAATCACAAAAGAAAAGACTGTAAAAGAGAAAAATGCGGATTTAGCTTTGGCGGGGCGGGTGTACAAAGAAATGTAAACCTTGAATTGCCATCGGCAAAATCATTTCTGAATAATTCGATAAAACCCGGCATCTCAAATGCCCACTGTGAAAATCCAAATGTATCTGAAGCTATTAGGAAATTATCTTCGATTTTAATGGTAATGGTTTTGTTGTGGCAGCAGCCAGGTGTATCGCAACATGCTTCGGCAGTGGTAATTACACTGACCGATTTTAGTTGCCCACCACAATAATGCATCGTCAGCGTCATCCCGATTGAGGTAAGCAAAATGAGAAAGGCAAGAATGATATGGCTGATTCTGTTTAGCATTTAAATATAATTACCCGGCAAAAGTATGGTATTGCCTGATTTTAAATCGTACACAATTAATAAAAATATGTGCATAATATTTTTCTGATGGTTCATCTTAAACTTCATTCAATGGTTTCCTCTTTATACTTTTACTCTTTAAAAAATCCGATGGCGACAGTCCGGTAATGGTTTTAAACTGACGGGAGAAATGCTGACTTGAACTATAGTTTAGACGGTATGAGATTTCATTTACATTGAGTTCACTGTAGGTTAATAATTCCTTTGCTTTCTCAATTTTTTGAAGGATCAGGTATTTTTCAATGGTGATGCCTTCAAGTTCAGAGAAAAATGTGCTCAAGTATGAATAGCTGTGCCCTGCCAACTGTGGAAGTTGTTTGCCCAGTTGCCCGATTTTTTCAGGGTCATCCTGGTGATGCACCATTTGAATAATGATATTCTTGATTTTTTCAATCAATTGCCCCTTCTTATCACTCAGCAGTTCAAAACCCTGCAACTCCAATTCATTTTTCAGGCTCACTTTCAGTGATGGATCAATAGGTTCGGGCAGGATCGCCTCCCCAAGTTGAACATGTGAAAACTCAATATTCAGCTTTGTTAAACTCGTTTCAACCGCCTTTATGCAGCGTGGACAGACCATATTTTTAATGTGCAATTTTGTGATACTCATATTACAAATATACGACAACGTTTAACCTAATAATTAAACTTCACGAATTAAAAAGCCTGGAAGTTGTCTAAAAATTTTATTTAGATTTGGTTAGCCCTGACCTTCAGGACGGGGCTATTTATTCCTCTATCAATTTTTAGACAGCGTCTTAAATGCCTCTCCTATAAGTGTTTATTTACAATGAATATCCGAATTTCACTATTCCAGCGCAAAACGCAATCCCAGGTAAACCTTTCTTCCTATGATAGGTGCCCATACCATGGATGCATCAAAATATTCACCGAAAGGATCATCCGCAGCAATAATCGGATTGTCCTGCCTATAATCGAAGAGGTTTTCAACCCCTGCGTAAATACTCCAATGCCTGAAATAACGGGTGATTTGTGCGTTGATAATGGTATATGCCGGGTAGGAATCCCCTCGTCTGTACTCAGGTGGGTTGGATGATGTACCGGGCAACTTTCCACCACCATTAAACTGACTGGTAAAATCAAACTGCCATTTGTTGAGATTTGTGGCGTAAGATAAGTTTACCAAACCCTTGTATTTATTCACCAATGGTTTTCGCTGTAACTTATCATTGATGGTCATCTTAACATCACTGACCCGGAATGCGATCACCACATCCAGATTTTTAATCAGTTCATATCCGGCTTCCAGCTGAATGTTGTTTGAATAGGATTTTCCATTCAGGTTGTAAATCAGAATTTGCGAAACATCTGTGTCCACATCAACAATAACCTGGTTGACGAACTCAGTTCTGTAGAAATCAGCATTCAGCGTGAGTTCCCTTCCAAAAAGATCAACATATTGGGTAATATTCACGCCATAATTCCAGGCCTCCTCCTGTTCCGGGGTATTTATGTTTACAATACTTCTGGAACTCACCAGAAGGGAATTGTTTTCCGCTATCACTTTGGCGGTGCGGTATCCCTTTCCTGCCGAGGCCCTGAGAATTGTTTGGGGCGTTACATGCAATTTAACGTGGACTCTTGGGGTATAAAAGGTCCCGTAAACATTGTGAAAATCTGCCCTGATACCCGCAATGAATGTAAACTTTTCGGGATTTGAGAAGGTATATTGAAAGAACATACCGGGCACACTTTCGCGAAGCGAGAAGGCACTATCGTTCAGCATCTCATCATAATCATCCAACCTGTAGCTTACACCAGCACTGTATTTGTGCCGGGTATTTCCGATATAGGATTGAAAGACCAGGTTACCGTAGTAGCTGTTTTGTTTTGCCGTGTAATCACGCACCCCGAAATAGGAATCCTGGTCATGCCAGGTATAGGAATTTAAGAACCCAATACTTGTCGAGGGCCTGTTTAATACAATCCCCATCTTCCAGAATGCCTGTAAACGCTTTGTTCGGATATTAATTCCATATGGATTTGTTACAATCCTTTCATCAGAATTGTTAAAATCAACCTGCCCGCCAGTGCGGTCTTCATCAATGTACTGAAATCCGATTTGGGTTCCAAGATGATCACTCTTGTATTTCCACCTGTGAAATATATTGTACTGCGTGGTGAGTGGCAGGTCAAGAAAACCATCACCATTCCGG
>JABMQA010000365.1 GCA_013203545.1 Bacteroidota bacterium | reverse complement strand
TGAGTTTAAACAACTTGTTAACACACTCAAGCATAGCTTTAAAGATACGTTCTCAAATTTGAATATTGAATATTCGTATGTAAAAAACCAATTGGACTCAATAAACAGGAAAATCAGAGATGCTGAAAAAAGTGCAGAAGATGATTACATCTTTGATTTGAGAAAAAAGAAAGATGCTTTAGAAAATCGAATTATATCAATTAGCAAGGATATTGACATAATAAATCAAAACATTGGAGAGCATAATAATCAGATTAAAACATTTAAACAACGTCAGGAAATACTTCGAAAGAAAATTGATGATTCCAGCCAATATTCTGAAAAAGAACAAAAAACCAAACACATAATTAACATACTTCAAAATTTCATTTCGTTATTCAAGGAAGAAAAGAAAAAATCCCTTGAAGTTAAAATGCTAAAGAACTTGAGTACCCTATTACATAAGAAGAATTTTATTTCCCGTGTTGAAGTTGATATTAGCATAACAGGCGAGGACATCGATATCACTTTATTCGATTGGAATAATCGAAAGATGGACAAAGGTTCACTTTCAATGGGTGAAAGGCAAATGTATGCTTCAGCTTTACTTAATGCCCTGGTTGACGAATCCGATATTGAATTCCCCGTATTTATTGATAGCCCAATGCAGAAATTTGATGAACAACATGCTGAAAATATAATTAAATACTTCTATCCAAATGTTTCAAAACAAGTTGTAATATTCCCGTTAATAAATAAAGAGCTAACTGTAGAAGAATACAAACAATTACAGCCCAAGATAAATCGCACCTTTCTGATAAAAAATTTATCAATAGACAATTCTGTGTTTTTAGAAACAACTCCTGAGGATTTTTTAATGGTTTATAACGAGACATACAATGCAAATTAATATTAAAACATCTGAGAAGAATCAGGAGGTTGTTAGGAAACTCACTTCCAAACTTCCACATGGCACAAAAGAAAATGTAATTGCAAGAATAGCATTTGGCTATTCACTCCAAACTGGTAAAAAATTCACATCATCTGATTTCAGCCTTTATGATTCGAAAGGCAAGGAATACAAAGACCATATTCTATTTGACCCGAAACACAGGGATTTTTACATAGCAATGATATGCCAGTATTATGGAATATACAAAACTGATGACAACATATCGAGGTATATTAAGTTACACATTGACCATGGGCTTGATTTAATGGACAATATTTTCGATGACAACTTCAACTACACTTTCTTCGACTTTCTGGTCGAATTTATTGAAAAAGGCACTCTTCATCTTGACGATTTATATGTATCACTTGATGCTGTCAAAAACAATAACCAGACTATTGAAAAATCATTTTACTCGAATCCAATTAAAATTGATGTTGGCTGTGATGTTGGAACCGGAGAAATTATTGAACTGAATTTAAACAATACAAACATTTATAATAACTGCCACATTGCAGTTGCTGGCAATACGGGTACCGGCAAAACACAATTTGCCCTGGAGTTCTTATCACAAATACATGAACAATCTAATGGCCATATCAATTTTATTTATCTCGATTTTAAAGGATTAAAACATGATGATGTAAAAAGAATGGAACAGTTCTTTGCTGATACCCAAACAGATTTTATTGATGTTCCACAAACCCCTTTTCCTGTAAATCCCTTTACATTTATTGATAATGTAAACGAGGTAAATAAAAATATGGGCATTGATAAGTTTGTGGATATTGTATGCAAATATTCTAATCTTGGTGTGAAACAAAAGGGAAAATTAAGGGAAGCTACTACAGAGGCATTTATTGAACAAAAAGGTGGAACATACCCAACAATACAACAAGTAAATGAACTTTTACAGGAGATTGTTGGTGATAAGAAGGACACGCTCACTGAAATAATGGATGAACTCAGTCGGTATCAAATATTTATTGATGATCCAAAAAATCAATCTAATTTCTTCAGCAAAAACCTGTATCTTTCACTTTCTGGGGATTTGTCAAATTCTGTACGATTCACCTCCTTGTTCTTGATCATAAATTATATTTACAACATTTTTATGAACATGGACAATACACCAGTTGAGAATAATACAAAAGCATTAAGATATGTAATCCTGATTGATGAGGCTCATGTAATTTTTAAAGAAAAAAAATACCAGGATATTTTGGAGAAAATGCTTCGTGAGATTCGTTCAAAAGGTGTGTCTGTAGTTCTTTTGTCACAAGGTATTGA
>JABMQA010000364.1 GCA_013203545.1 Bacteroidota bacterium | reverse complement strand
TTCTATTATTTCCTCAATAAATTTTTTACTTATTTCAGTTGAATCTGTTGCAAGTCCATTACCAGTAACCAGTTTTGAAAAGTCTTTTATACTATCGGAATGAATTAAACTTCCTTTCAAATCAATGCCTTTCTGTAAACTTTGTAATTCCAATTGCCCGTCCATCGTAGATAATGCGATATAAAGTGTAGAAAGATTTTGATAAGAAGGAAAGTTTTTATTTGATACTTCTTCTTTCAGGGTTTTCCCCCAAATTTCGATGGCTTTCTCAGTATTTTTGTCTTTGATGTTATTTAAAGCAAATTCATCAAATTGATTATTCTTGACAAACCAAAATAGTGCATAAAGAAATTTCTTTTGTGCTTGTTCAATGTTACTTGCAGCTTGATGAATATCCTCCAAGTTTCGAGAAAATTCGCCCATGAACTCAAAATCGTATTCGAAAGTTTTTGATTTTCCTATTTCTGCAAAACGTTTTATAATCCCAATCTGCTTTTGCAACTCTCTTTCCGATGCGTTTCCTGTAAGCCCAAGTACTCTAAAAGGATTCTGTGTTATAATATTCATAGTCTTGTTTTTATGTATTAGCGAATTTCCAATTTTTTAGCAATTTTTGGGTTTGAGTATTAGCCGTGTAAATTGTAAATATTTAAGAATTTGCTTCAACCATTTTTTTATTTGAACATTTTTCATTCTTTTTCATTGTTATCAGGATTCGCTTTTCTGCCTTGCCCCTAACCGTTGGGCATATAAAACGTAGCGCTTTTCCAAGCTCTATTTTATCACTTGTTGAACTAATCCACCATAGTGAATAGCGTTTTCTGCAAATATACACATTAATAATCCTAATAGGGAGCACTGAACTCCCGAAATTAATTTGGAATTAAATTTGCTTCAACCTGGATCACATTTTATATTTTGAATCAAATAATTCTAAAATTAAACCTAAAAAATCAATCTCATAAAAAAATTAGATTATTATAAATGCAATAAAACACAGATAAAGTAACACCAGAATGATAACCTTTGGCAGATTGAACGGTTTACCTACTGAAAACACCAATATTGTGAATAAAGTTACAGCAAACAAAGACAACCAGATGCCAAAGGAGGCAGCGGATATTTCTGGATCCATTTCTATTGACCCTCTTAATATGGTATAAAGCAGCAACGGAAATCCCAGTGCAAAACTAATATCAAAAATATTGCTACCCAGCGCATTGGAGAAAGCGTCTTCGTAATTGCCCTTTTTGGCGTCCCGGAGAGAGATCATGGTGTCAGGAATACTGGACGCTGCAGCTGATAAAATAACAGAAATAAAAAGGATAGGGATACCGATTTCTTCGCCGAGTTGATCTGTAGCAAACACCAATACCCATGTCCCTACAATCATCACCACCGTACTTAAGATAAGTAAGGTCCAGGCATTTGTTGTCCGGATGGTTCGTCCTTTTAGAGCCAACCTCTCAAGGTCAAGTTTTACAACATTTAGCCAGTCTTGTGCTTTTGTTTTGGGGATATATTTAAAATCATCTTTTGAAGGCAATACTTTTCGATGGCTGCCAAACAGCCAGATCAAATAGGCCAGGTAGGGTGCGGTGAGCAATAAACCATGCCACCATGTTAAAAGGTCAACAGAAACTACCCAGGCCACAAAGCCGGTCATGATCAGCAGGATGATTCCATCACGCAGAAACGTCCGGCGTTCAACAGGGATATATTTAGCCCCTTTTGAAAAACGTACCACAAAATAAATGGCAATCGGGATTATCAGGATGTTAAACACAGCGCTACCCCCGGTTATACCCACGCCGCCCGAAAATCCATTGGAATCTTTGAGGTAGAACAGGAAAAATATGGTAGATAAAAATTCGGGCATGGAACTGGCTATGGCATTGATGGTGGCTCCTTTCACGCCTTTGGTCAACCGTCTTCCCAGAAAATCAGAAGCCAGCTCAAAGCCGTCGGTGGAGCGCCAGATGATTGCACCACTTATCAAAATTAATATTATCGGTAAAATAATTCCCCACATAAGGTTACATCAGCTTATTCAAACGTTCCAAACCCAGGTTATGTTCAAGCGAGGTAAATTGCTGTGAGATTTTTACCATCAGGCAACTTTCCAGCAGGCTTCCGACCCGGGAGATTATTTCAAAACTTGCATCCAAAAACACCACCACAGCCAGCGGTTCATCTGTTGTAACCCATTTTACACTGGCAAGCGGCCACGCCTCCAAACCGGTATGAATTGTTTTATTATGCTCTGGCAACGCAATTTTATTGGGAACGGAATCGGGCAATCCGATTTGGGAACTGTCGTTAATAAATACCGATTTTATATACCCTGCCCTGCATCCGGTTTCGCGGAGCAGTAGCT
>JABMQA010000363.1 GCA_013203545.1 Bacteroidota bacterium | reverse complement strand
TCCTCCCAGCTTGCAACAAAATTTCCTTCCAAATCACATGAAACAGAGACATTCCGCTGATCGCTCTCTAAAGTATTTTCATTTAGGTTAAAATTATCCCCCTGTGGGGTACCGTCCTCCGAATACCGCTGGGCATAAATATCCCAATCGCCATTTCGATGGCCCTCCCAGGCAATAATATAGTTGCCAACTTCATCAATCATTATGTCAGGGCGCAACTTAATCGAAATTCCGACATCGGTGTTTACCATAACATTGTTTCCCATTGCGGTGCCATCGCTCGAAAAACGCTGGGCATAAATGTTATAATCATCCTGGCTTTGTTGATCAACCCATGAAACTATAAAATTGCCATCCTTATCGCAATTGGATGTTGGCCAATATTGTAATTCATTACCGTTGTCATCGTTGATTTTAAAATTTTCGCCCAAAGCGGTACCATCAGCCGCATAACGTTGTCCCCAAATATCAAAGTCCCCGCTTTTTTCATCGGCCCATACAATCACGAAATTCCCACTGTTGTCCATTGAAACGGTAGGTTGTTCCTGCTCTTCATTTCCGGGTTCAACATTCACTTTAAAATTGCTTCCAAGCGCTGTTCCATCATTTGAGAAGCGTTGAGCGTAAACATCCCAGGTAAAGCCATTTCTCCTGTCTAACCAGGTGATTACAAAATTCATATTGGGATCAACGGCAATGACAGGTCGATACTGACTGACGCCTCCTGCATCATCATTAACCATAATATTAATGCCTGTTGTTGTGGTATCACCCAAAAAGATTTGAGCATAAATATCGAAATCCCAACCATTTCGCTCATCCATCCAGCACACAACAAAATTACCAAAGCCATCCCCGTCAATGGATGGGTTAGATTGTTCCGAACAGTTCATGCCTACATATTCATTTACCAGGAAATCAGGAATATTTTGCGCACTTGCCGGAGCATAATTCAGCAGGTACGTAAAAGTTACAATTGCAATAAAGAATAATTTGTTTTTCATACTAAGTCCTCCGGATTTGATTTTTCATTTTTTAAATAGTTTTCGAGTGTTGTTTATTAGAGTAAGTGAGCTAATAATATGTAAATTTAAAAGATACAATCGCTGCAATGAATTGTGTATCAGAAAAAATTATTGCTTCAAAGATATTTATAATTCAACTCATATGCAAATTGAAAAACCTTTTAATATGTTAAATGAATGGGTGATATTCATAAATTTCATATTCCTCAATCCCTTCAGGGACAACAAACATTTCACCCGACAATGGTTCAACCTTGTATTCCCATTTTACACCTTCTTTTTCATACGCCTGTATTAAGATGTCGTCGTAATATCCAATCGCCATTAGTTCATCGCGTGCTTCCTGTGCGGCTATTCCGTAGCGTTTTGCATAAGTTTCCACAAGATTTTTTGGAAGAATTTGTGAACGCAGCCAACGGCCGGCATCTTTAAGCCTGGCTTTGCCTGCAAGCTTTTTCTTTGACTGTCTTTTACGTGTTGGCATATACTTTCAATTAACCATCGTATTTGAGTAGGAATTTTGGATTAACAACTTTAAACGAAAATCTTTCTCCGTCTATAAATTGTTCTTTAATCGAACGTATTACAATGCCCTCGCGCCAACCTTGCGGGTTTATCAAGGATTTTCCTATCGACATTTCAACGAGTTTGTTAATATCGTTTTCTAAAATATAATTGTCCTTAACAAGCGGGACCGTTTTTAAGCCCAGGGATTCAATCAAGGAAACAAAATCTTTAAAATCAAGGTATCTATAGGCGTCTATGTCGAACACATTGAAAAAGAAAACTGCCTGCCCCCTTAAATTAAGGGTGTTTTTTTGTATTCCTTCACCTACAATTTCGCCTTGTAAGGCATAGTTTTTATTTAATAAACGCAGCTTATTTTCAATATCCGATTCGCGGGCTATTTTCCACAGGGAATTTTTATCGTCTTCAAGAAGTTCTAAATTTCTGCCACAAACGCCAAATTCGCTGTTGTTCATGTAATATGTAACACTGCTGCCGTCAATTTTTTCGGTAATATAACAAAGTTCGCCCTGGTGTTTGTCCAGGAATTCCTGAAAAATCTGAATGCGTGGTTCGTCTGTTTTGGGTATAAAAGATGGGAAACGTCCTTTCATCACCCCTTCGAGGGAAGCCGGGATAGGCGGTTCATATTTTTCTACACCAAGTATATCGGTAACATTCAGGCCTTCGCTTATTGGCACCTCTTTTGGCAATACCGACAATGGAAAACAGATACCCTGTGAAACCTGCCCTCTGAGCTTAACGGTTTTTATCCGCATTTTTCGTGGTTCCAGAAAAGCATATTCGGGCTTGTCGGGCATTATGCTGTCGATTTCACAATAAACACATAAATCCCTTATTTCAAATTCTCCTTTTTTAACCACGAGTTGCCATCCCAAAACTTGTGCTTTCTCGATTGCATCAGCACCTTCAATAGGCCCTAAGGCTTTTATTTTTTGAATTGAAGCTAATTTTCTCATTTTGTATTATAATGTTGAGACAATATTAAGGTCTGCAAAGTAAGCATAAATGCAAGTAAAAATATTCCCTAAAAAACCCTTCTTCAGTGACGGTCATATTTTCCTGGAAGGGTTTTCCCATGTTAACAGAACGTCAAGAACCTTGTCTTCAACCTGAAAACGTGCATCAAGCCTGTCATATCCTTTTGATAGAAGTATATCGTAATCTGTTGCAGTATGACGGATATGTGCCATTACTGCAAGTTCGATTGCTTTTGTTGAAAATTCCTTAGCAGATGCTGAGCGGCCAACCCTTCCGCTATGTTTCAAACATGCATGTTCGGCTATTTCCTTTGCCCTGCGATTTGGGCAGCCGGGATATAATTCATGGATTTTTTCTGCAAACCCTTTAACATATACCCGGTTAATTTCAGTACGGCGGATTGCTGCACGCTCATTTCGCCGGTTTCTAAATTCAACGTCGGACAGACACTTTTTTTCTGCCAACTCCAGGGCTTTCTCTTCAACCAATAAGCCCTGCCGTTCATAGCGTTTTCGGGCACGGCTCCACTTTAAAACAACTGCCCATAGTGTGGAATGTTTTTTTGAGCGCCTTGTCAGGGCTGCATCTCCGGATTGCAGGAAAAGTAAATGGTCCAGGTCGGCACATGAAAGGCATAGGGCGCCCTTTTCTCTGGTTAGAGTTATCCAGGCTTTATCGCCTAAATTTTTGCCACAATCCGAGCAGATCGATTCGCGCAAACTGATAAATACTATAATCTCTGATTTGTCCTTTTGTTCCATATTTTATCTTGCAATTCTAAAAGTTGAGATAAATAAAACTGTCTATTAGGCTATTATCGCAAATATTTCACAACCCTGCGCTTTTTGTTTTTTGTTGTGATCTTCGCGATAAAGTTTGATTTATTTTTCCCCTTGTTTAATGCTTTCAAAATGGCCAATGCATATTTTTTACGTTTAAAAATAGTGGCCGTATCAATTTCGTTGCACCAGGTTTCCGTTGAAACATTAAAATAGTGTTGCCTTTTCCTGTCCGATAAAAAATCCGAAACAATAATATACCTTATTGGATCCTCTAAATCTTTCACCGATTTATCTAAATCCTTCCTTACTTTTTTCAATTCCTCTTCCGCAAAACCATGAAATGTCATATCGAACAGGCAGTGCGAAATAATTTCCTCATTTGTGTATTTGCTTAATGTGATTTCTGATAAAGAAGCCCCAAGCTATTTCGACCAGCTTGAGAGACTTAACGAAAATCGCTCCAATTCCCCATCCTCCCTTATTGTTCCATCCATACCATACACACTATGGTAGGGTTCATCTCCTTTAAATGTGGGTTTCTCCAACTCACAAAATAATTCCATTTTGGTTTTTGCAGGAGATTTGGATTTCAGCTTTTGATACACCATTTCATATCCGGAAATCAACTTTTCCTGATCCGGATAATTTTGCAGGAAGACTTCACGCACTGCTTCCCAATTTGAAGTTTTGATGATGTTTTTTAATTTGAAATACTGGAATACTTTTCAATTGAAATAAACACTCAATATCTTTGTTTTGCTTTCTTGGATTGGAAGGAAGCAGAGGGAGGGGGTTTATCATGAGGGGGGTAAGGGATGTCAGAAAGTATGTCTTGTCCTTAACCTTTGAGATGGGAGTATGAAATCATTCTAAAAGATTGCCACGATAATCAAAAGAGAACTATGTAGTCACTACACCCCCTCTTACATCAACAGAAGTTTCTAAAGAGCTGAATCTAAAGATATATGCGATAAGTTGCTTCCTCTTTTCCTTATTGTATCCATCTATCTCAGGAAAACTAAATTCGTCCCTTGATTCAAGAAATTCAGTTTGTGACGGAAATAACCAACTAAGATCTTCTTCTTTAATTTGGCTAGTGATAGAATTTAAATGGTTGCTATGAATCTCCATATCGTCAGATCCTTCATATTCAGAATTACCATTCAAATCTAATCCAAGGTATTCTTCAATCTTATTTCTCCAATAACCTTTCCCAGAATCTCCCCCCAACATCATTGTATTAACCCCAAATTCAAGCGAGAGCGTAGCTGATATGCTTTTTTTAGAGGTAGAGAATGGTTTGTTTTTCAATCGTTTGAGGTCTTGGTATTGTTCTCGTTTGATCGCTGGCAATGTTTCAGAGGTTGAATAAATTACTACATCTTTCGAACGGATTAAAAATGGGTCGTTCTGGAAATATATTGGCTTTTTTTTGCTCTTCTGTTCTATATTTTCCAAGTAATTCACAAAGTTTCTAATTAGTTTACGTTTTCTAATCACACCACTTAATTCTGCTTCTGGAACTAAATGTTGAAGAACGGCATCAACCTCATGCCATGAGCTGGGATAATCGTTCATCAATATGTCCCTTACTAGGATTTCATTTTTTAAAACCCAGTCAAAGAGGGCGTTGATTCCTATCATATTGTCATAATGAAAATTTGTTATGCACACAAATGATATTACGATTTTCCTTTTTCTAAATAAGTACTTCAAATAGGAAAGAGCAGGTAACTCCTTCTTATACTTTATTATCTGGTAATAAGAGTTAACAATGCCAAACTCACCATTAGGAAGCTCTATTAAACTATGATGTTCATGTCCTACATCAAAAACATAAATAGATAGGAATCGTTCATCCATAAATTCGCTATTTTTGGCTTTCAACTCTATCTCAAAACTGTTCGAGATTAACGGAGAAAGAAAATCATAAAGTACAGGTTTTTTCTGTTCGTAGGCTAGAAGTAGCTCTTTAGCGTTCCTCTGAGGCAATCTAAGTGTGATGATTATACTTCCTGTTTCGATTCCAACTATTTTAATGTATTCAGGTGAAATATCTAGAAAGGCAGCAATAGCAAAAGGGAGTAATTTTCTTGACATATTGGTAACGGGAAAGTTTTTTATTTTAATTACAATATCATCCTGTGATTCTAAAGCCTGTGTGGCATGGGCATGTGACACAACGATGCTCTTATCAAAGTTCTTATGGACCCATGGCTTTAGCTTATACTGTCTCAGTGTTTTCTCTCCCCAATCCTCCGAATCAGCTCTCTGATGACAATTTGCACATAAACAAATGAGATTCTCAAGACTGTGATTTTTTGACTGAGACCATGGGATTATATGCGCTCGTTCCATAGGACATGGTGTTCCGCAGACAGCGCATCTGTGACCACTTTCAATAAGAAGTTCTCTTGTTACATTGGAAGGAATGGATGGTCTACTAGTCATTCTTCAAAATTTTTTCATTTATACTGTTTTATTTGGAATATTGTAGAGGCCCATATTCAACACCTGGGCGAACAATATGGACTGTATAACTTCCCATAAAATAGGCCTACTATTCATGATAAGGTACAATTCGTATAACATGTTTATTCGTAAAATTCAACTGCAATTTACTGTATAGGGCTCTAATTGTGCTGCACCAGACAGCTAATTTGTCAGTTTCTCCCAAATAAAGCTTCGCTTTGCCATTCCCAAAAAATCCCAGTTAAAAATGGCATTGGCTTACTGAATTTAGAAATTTGTATTTGCCTCTATGTATTTTGCACAGTGCAGATATCTGCATCAAAGATAATAAAATGCATTCAATACAAAACACCTATCTCCCTATCCTCCCCAAATCCTAATGAGCTGTGAATATCAGTGCTTCGCTGGGGCTTATGCAGCAAAGACCTGCTCTATTAATCATCATATTTCAATAAAAACTTTGGGTTGACTGCTTTAAAGGAAAACCGTTCTCCATTGATGAACTGTTCTTTGTGTGAACGTATCACGATGCCTTCGTGCCAACCCTGGGGATTGTTCCGAATAGCCATACTGCAAAGCCAATAAAAAAAAGAGATATATGGAGATCACTCAACTGACGATGATTTAATAATTTAAGTTTATAATCACTTCACCACTACCATTTTCTTCACCTGAATTAGTTCAAATGATTCTTCATTTGAGTTTGCTATAATTTTATACAAGTAAACCCCACCTGGTAAATTCCCAGCAGAAAAATCAACTTCATGCAAACCTGCAGGCATGGGTTTATCAAGCAGGGTTTCTATCTTTTGCCCAAAATGATTGAAGATTTCGATTTTGACTTTTGCAACTTCTGGAAGATCAAACCTGATGATTGTTGAGTGACTGAAAGGATTTGGATAATTTTGATGCAGATAGGGTAAAGGGGAGATT
>JABMQA010000362.1 GCA_013203545.1 Bacteroidota bacterium | reverse complement strand
GATAAGATTAATAAATATGCGTCTACACGTCTTAATCCTTGTTTTCGTGGATATTACTTTCCGACAGCAATTGTTATATCAAACATAAATCCAGTAAGTTAAGCAAAAACCAATGCTGTTTCACACCCTTTTTACCAAAAATAGGGTACCAAAAAAAAGTTTGCAAAGTTACTGTATTTTTTAACCTGATTACCTTCATTCTTTTCAATGAATATTCGCTGCAAATTACACATTTTTTTGCACACAAAACATGATTGGTCACTAAATCTTTTATAGCACCTGAATCGCCCGCCAGCCCCATTTGTTCTTTTTCTTGTCGAAACTCCTGATGGCTTTCACTGTAACAATTTTACCGTCAATCAGCCCGGCTTTTGCTTCGAGGTATTTTTGCCGGTCGGGTTGATCATTCATTATTTTTTGATTTGATTAATACTAAAAAAATAATGTGTTCTTATTTTTAAGTACCAGGTCGAAATCAATATTCTGCCCAATGACCTTCATCGCCCTGATTTGATCGGTTGAAACCGGCACCAGCATTATACTATCGTGGTTATCATACATCTCCTGCACATCTTTTAAGGCACTATGTATCTCACCAAAAGTTTTCCGTTCGGAATCAGCCAGAAAAATTGATTTCTGTACACGGATACATCCTTTTTTCTGCAGGAACTTGGCAATGTGGTTCCTGATCTTGTTGTTTTCGATATCATACATTACAAAATAGATCATACGTTTTGAGTCGTTTGTGGTGCTTTTAAAAATACCGAGTACCTTCCGAACCCTGGTGGGTAAGTCTTCCATTGGCAAGTCTTCATCCTCAAAGTTTTGATTGATGGCTTTGAAGTTTTTAATGCCTGCAGCATTGATGCGACGCATTTTTTCTACAAAAGTCAGTTCCGGTGATTTCTGTTTACGTGGCATTTTCAGAAAATAACAATTCGCATAATACCCTATTTGCAATATCAACTAACTGATTGCTGGATCCTGACTTGGTAGTGTTTACCACTTTGTACCCGTTTTTCCCGTAAAAGAGATTGATAACGGCAAAGTGGGTTCCGGCAGTAAAACGAAGCTGTTTGCCATAGTGTATGTTTTTGATTTCAGCGATGGCAAGGTTATATTTTTCGACATGCTTACCAATCTTAGGTATTAATTTATCAAGTTCTTCGGGGACAGTAATGTTTTTTTCACGGGCTGTGCGGATGTTTGGATTGAGTTTCTGTTTGATTTTTAGCAGCACATCATCGGTCAGTTCGTTAATCGGGGGTTCCGGATCATCCATTATTTTTTCCTCCTTTTCCATTCTCTTAATTTCATTTACCTGGAAAGGATCATCAAAATTGATGTAAGCAGCCATGTTGATTTTTTCGGCATTCTCATTGAAAAACGCATCGCTGTCGATGCTAACAAAACATGCCCGGGTAACATCGGAAGTTCTTGTGTCGATTACCTGACTGAGTCCATACTGATCAGAGAATGCTTTTGCAAATACTTTATAAAACATGCTGTACTTTACAGGGTCGAAACATTTTTCTGACAAGCGGAACAGGATTTTTAACCCGTCGCCTCCAGGGGATTCAAACATCAGCTCAATCCGATTGTCAGCTTTCATTTTTTCCTTGAGCTGGCTGGCCAAAAGCTCTTTTTGTGAAAGATGATCGATGTCGAGCATAAATACTCCAATGGATGCGAAATTTTCCGTTTTACGGTATGGTGGAGAGAAAATCCCACATGTAACATAAGGAAGATTTCTTTTGAGCACGCTGTACTTCTTTGCATCGATGGTTAGCACCAGACGAAGCTGTTCAATGGCATCTCTAATGGCTGGTTTGGGATTTATCAGGGCATTAAAGAATTGTCCCACCTGCAGTTTTTGCAAGGGATCGCCTATGGCAGTGATATTTTTACCAGCCTGAAGCATGATTAAACATTTTTATCAGGTTTATAATTTAGAAATGTCTGCGCGAGATTTTGGGCAAAAAGCTGAATATGGCTTTCCCGGGAACGGTCGAGGCTGTTCATTTTAATGACCTCATCAAGATAATCGTTTACCGACTGGATTAATATCCGCTTGCCCAGCGCTTCCAGCCAGAACGAACCGTCATCTTTCACGCTGTAACAATCTTCATCAATCACCTTTTGTGTTATCAGGCTCATCACCACATAGTCGATCCAAACCCTGAATTTTTCGATTACATCAAACACCAATACCGGGCGGTTATAGTCCTCACGATGAAAAATCCCCACATAGGGATCGATCCCCGCCTTGATTAATGCGCCCTCGATTTTTCCATAGAGGATGCCATAACCATAATTCAAAAGGCAATTAAACACATCTGTTGCCGGATGCTGGGTTCGTTTTTCGAATTTGTATACTTCAGGTATGAATAAGAATAAACACTCAAAATAATTACGTGAAGCGGCGCCTTCCCATCCTCTCAGGCTGGGCGCTACATCAGAAATTATCTCTCCGTCTACTACATCAATTTTTTTCTTATAATCAGTCAATTTCTTTATGGCACCATCAATTTTGTTTTCCTGTTTTGTTTCGTATGGTTCAAGCGATAGCAGCAGGGCAACCTGATTGTCTATTTTTTGTTTGATAATGCGCTTTATCCAGCCAACAGCGGCTTTTGAAAAAGTAAAGTCAAGTTGCTGTCGCCTGATGGTGGAGACCGAACCGTATTTTACACTCCATAACCTGCCCTGGGGTTGCCCTTTCCCATCCACAAACAGCACTTCAATTTCGTTTTCTACTGCAAGTAAAGCAGCGTCAGATGAAATGTTGGCTCCTTTGCTGATCAGGATAGATTTAAGTGTATCGGGATGGATGTGTTGTTTGCCATCCTTATGTGCAACCAGAAACATGTTGTTGTCTTTTTGGAGGGATGTACCGAAGGTGTTGAGGACGAGTTGCATGGTTAATAAATATATTTATGATTTGGGATAACCAACTGGTTTCTTGCACGGGTAATGGCGGTATAAACCCAGCGATAAAGTGTAGGGCGTGGTATGTTTTCGAGCATGGGTTCTAAATTGAGATATACCCTTGGCCATTCTCCACCCTGTGCCTTGTGACATGTTACAGAATAGCCGAATTTTACCCGGAGCGCATTCACGTACCTGTCATTCCTGAAATTTTTCATATACTCTTCAGTTTTTGGTTTGATGCCATTTTGTTTCATGCGGATGGCAAAGTATTTCATCAGGTCGTTTTCTTCAGCACGGGTCAGCGATGGTTCTTTTCTGAACAGCAATTCTTTGATGATCATTACGTCAAGGTTAATCCCTGTTTCAGGAATTTGAATGGTAGCCGAAACAAATTGAAGACTGCCCTGTCTTATTGCCTGCGGATTGAATTTCACTAGTTTTATATGATGTCCGTTAACGAGCTCATACAGGTAGTTGTTTTGTACCACCATAAGCAGGTCTCCCTGTTGAAGCGGTGCATCCTTTGTACCATAATAATTGTTCCTGATCTGGGAATTTAAGTAATGAACGCCACCGTTGGTATATGAGATAAAAACAGCGTTGCCCGGGTCGTTTCGTTTCATATCAACAACAAAATAATCAATAGCCTGCCAGATATTTCGTTCGATGCGGATATCGCTAAAACCCGAAGCTTTGATTCCGAGAGGTGGTTGCGAGGTGTTGCTGTGTTGTTTTCGGATGTTCGTTGCATTCCATAATATACCACTTTCCAGCTGTTGGCGCATTACCTCAGTTAGCAGCGCTGAAG
>JABMQA010000361.1 GCA_013203545.1 Bacteroidota bacterium | reverse complement strand
ACCCAGGCGTATCGTTAAATGATGTTGTAAGATAAAATGAACCGCTTATTATAAATCCTAGAATTGATCCACGAAATAAAATATTTTTGGTAGTTTCTTTAATTTTGTAATATGGTGCTAAACCAATTACTAAACCCATGACCACCCTATTTACCCATGTTGCTAATATAAATAATTCATTAGCATTGATAAAATCAATCCAACCAGTAACTTATTATTATAAAGATGAATACATGAAAAAAGGAGTTAATGTTGCAACTGGTAGGCAATATGGTTTCATTGCAAATGATCTTGAAACAATTGTTCCTGAATTAGTTATCCCAATGTATTCTCCAAATTTTATTGATCCTAAAGATGAATATAGCACCGAATCAGTTGAGAAAGTTGAGTATAAAGGAATAAATTACATAGGAATAATTCCGATTTTAACAAAAGCTATCCAGGAACAGCAGACACTCATTGAAAACCAGCAAATGGAAATCAATCAGCTTAAGATTCAACAAGAGGAAATCTTAAATAAGATCGAAGAGTTGGAAATGAGGATAAAAAATTAGAATAATTCTGAAATAAATAAAAAAAAGGGAGCTGAAAATTCAATTCCCTTTTTTTTAGGGTGGCTAATGGGACTTGAACCCACGACCCCCGGAACCACAATCCGGTGCTCTAACCAACTGAGCTACTAGCACCATGTTACAAAAGAACTTTCCATAATAAAGGATTGCAAAGATAATTGTTTTGGAAATTACAAAGGGGAATTATTTAAATTTTTTTAGCTTTTTTCGTGCCAGGCATAATGAACCATCCTGCTGCAAACCATCAATTATTGAACCTGTCAAATTAATTTCCTATATTTGAACACCACAAATGCAATAATCAATGAAGAAAATATACCTTGCCCTTTTCATTTGTTGTCTGCTGATTTTGGATTGTGATGCACAAAATCAAAATAAAATATTAATGGACAACGAACCTGGAATTAATGCCCGGGGTTTTGTAATTGATAATTCCAGAATAAATCTGCAAGATCCAAAACCCCTGTTTTCATTTATTTCAGATGGCCGAATGCATTTTAGTTCTGAAGCAACCGAAGTTTTAAAATATCGTGACAGCATCGGATTTAAGATTGGTAACGATCTTGACGGATTGCTATCCTATGACCATTCATTCGAAAACGGCTGGAAAGCATTTCTCACACTGAAAAACAATTCCGCCGACACACTCATTATCGAAAACATGGTGCCTTTTGGTGAATCGGATGATCATATCTACATTACATCCACAGGCTCATGGGACCTGGCTCGCAGTAAATTGTTCAGGCCCGGATCTGGCGCGGTTGGGGTAATACTTCCCGACAATGCATGGGAGTTGGGATATGCATCACTTGAACTGACTGAAGGAAATTCAATTTGTGCACTGGCAAGGCGCACCGGATGGGAAAATGCCAGGCGCAGAAGATATAAAACCGAAGTGTATCCCGGAGGCAGTATAACCTGGACACTCTGGGCAGAGCCCTTCGAAGGGGAATGGCAAAACGGGCTGAAACGGATGTTTCAGGAGAGGTGGTTGTACGACCTGGAAACTTTTGATAACACCTTGTTTGAAAGGGAAGATCTGCAATGGATAAAGGGCCGGTATCTGCTAACTCTCCAGATGACGTGGGATCATCAATATTACGATGCCATAACCGGAAAATATAAACTGGATGAATTTCTGGAAACCGGAAAAAAACTCATGGGAGGTTATGATGTGTACAGCATATGGCCAACCTGGCCACGACTTGGTGTTGACCAGCGAAACCAATGGGATTTGTATGAGGATTTACCGGGAGGGTTGGATAAGATGAAGGAGTTGGTAAAAATGTGTCATGATGATGGCACCAAATTCTTTATCGCCTATAACCCGTGGGATCAGAGCACACGTTCAGAAAATCCCTATAAAGGAATGGCCCGCCTGATAGAAGCTACCAATGCCGACGGCGTGGTCCTGGATACCAGGGGCAGTTCGAACCTGGAATTGCAGCGAACTGCTGACAGCGTGAGGAAGGGTGTGGTTATGTACAGCGAAGGGATGGCCATCCCAAAAGATATGCCCGGCATTATTGCAGGCCGGGTGCACGATGCCATCTACATGCCTCCCCCACTCAATTTGAATAAACTCATCAAACCTGATTTTAGCATTTTCAGGGTTTGCCAGCTCAGTCAGGGCCGGATTCACCGTGAAGCTGCCCTGTCATTATTTAACGGCTATGGCATCGAACTGAACACCTACTACCCGGGTCGCCCCGATTGGATGTGGGAGGAATATCTTTACCTTGGCAAAATTGTGAAAGTGCTGCGCGAAAACTCAGGGGCATTCAACAGTTACAATTGGACGCCTCTCCTGCCCTGCCATAAAGATAGTATCTGGGTAAATGTATTTCCGGTTAAGAACAAAACCATTTATACCATTTT
>JABMQA010000360.1 GCA_013203545.1 Bacteroidota bacterium | reverse complement strand
CCTTATGACTGCCAATGACTACTAAATGACTATTGAATGACAAAATAATTACTAAAAATCAATAAAAATCCCCAATGCGGCCTATCACATAAAAGACTTTTGTATTTTTGAACGAAAAATCCATCACTATGAAAAAGTATCTGTCCCTTTTAATTTGCTTTGGTTTACTTTCCGTTCAGTTGGATGCACAGGTAAGCATTACGCCAAAAGAATCCGTTTCAACAGGTATCCTTTATGATCTGGCTTATCCGGTCTCGGGGATCGAACGATTCGATGGGATCGAAAATACCCATACCAACACGCTGAAAAACTGGCGGCAAATCTACTTTGAGCTTTCTGCATCTTCCCTGGATAAATCAGATTATTCAGCCTTTTCAGAAACACTAAACGGTTTTAAACCCATGATCAATGACGGCATTATTCCCATCGGGATAATTTATTATCGTTACAATCATCTCAACCAAAACCTCGAAAACTTCCAGGTGGAAGAAAACCACCTCGATTTTTCAAACACTTTAATCCCTGAAAAAACGGTGTTTACATCGGCAGCTTTAAAAAAACAAACTTACAATGGTAACAACCTTAATTTCGTTCTGCGCGACGATTTGATATTCTCCAATTTGCCGGTTAAACCTGTATCATTTCTTATGGATTTTGATGATGGCAAATCGTGGCAGGAGATCGCACCTGGTGCAACCATCAATGTATCATACATCACAACCGGCTTTAAAACCATAAGTTTAAAGGTTACGCTTGAAGACGGAAAGGAATTAATGAGTTCTTTCCAATTCGAAGTATTGCGTCTTGAAACACCCGATCCTACCACCACATGGAATGTTCAGGGTGAAATCCCATATAACGGTGCCACTACCTCCGGGGATGCATTTGTATATCTTGCCGAGGGAAATTCTTCATTGGTGAAACCCGCTGTAATATGCGAAGGTATTGATTTTGACGATAGTTTTGGGTGGGAGGATTTGTACGATTTATTTAACCAGCAAAACCTGCTGGAGGATTTAAGGGCCGAAGGCTTTGATGTTGTGATTTTAAACTTTCACCAGCCATTGACTTATGTACAGCAAAATGGTTTTCTCATGGTTAAACTTATACAGATGGTAAATGACACCATCGAATACCAGATGCCAATCGTAGTTGTGGGGCCGAGCATGGGAGGGTTGGTAACCAGGTATGCCCTTACCTACATGGAAAATGAAGGATTGGACCACAATGCTGCCTTGTATATCTCATTCGAAACCCCCAACCAGGGAGCCAACATTACGCTGGGATTGCAATACGAGCTATTCTTTTTTAAAGACCTCGTTGAAGACATTCAATTATTACTTGACATTCTGGATGGCCCTGCTGCAAAGCAAATGCTGGCTTATCATTATACCAACCCGCCCTCTACCACGGCCGGCCCTGATGCATTGTTCGGTATTTTTCAAAACGAACTTACCGCCATGGGCGATTACCCTGATAACCTGAGGAAAATTTCGATCAGCAACGGACGTGGTGATGCGGTTGGTCAGCCATACAACGCAGGCGACCAGGTGATCGATTACAATTTTTCAAACTTTCTTGTTACCATCAAGGGCAATGTGTGGTCGGTTAAAGACAATGGTACCAACCAGATTTTTGAAGGTAAGCTCAAGATTCTTTTTGTTTCAGATGATGCGTTAAACGTCTCGGTTTTCTCGGAAAAACCCTGGGACAATGCACCCGGTGGAAGCCGGGATACCTTCGTGATGCTGGACACCCTGGAGGCTCCCTTTGGTGACATTATTGCCCTCCATGATAACCATTGTTATATTCCTACCGTAAGTGCCTTCGACCTTTCCGAAAGCAACCTGTTCCACAACATCGCCGGCGATCCGCAAATCATGAGCAAAACACCTTTCGACAGCATTTACTGGTCTGCTGATAACTATGACCATATTTATATTTCGCCTGAAGTTGCCGCCATCATTTTCGATGAAATAGTAGCCACAATACCCGAAAGGCAGGAAATTATGCTCTATGCGGGATGGAATGGCATCTCTTCGTACCTTGATCCGGTAAGCGAAGATATACCTGATCTCACACAGCAGCTTGGTGACGACCTCGTTATTATGCAACATTTCGATGAGGTTTATTGGCCAGGTGGTGGTATAAACACCCTACAAAACTGGAATCCTAACCACGGATATGTTTTGAAAGTACTAACGGACACACCTTTTATAATTCAAGGGCAATTTCAGGAGGATACCACGCTACAAATCCAGGAAGGCTGGAACCTGATAGCGGTCAAAACAAACGTTGCATCTGAAATCACACAACTATTCGGTGGAAATCTTAACAAAGTCACCATTATTAAAGAGGCCCTGGGTAACCAGATATACTGGCCGGAGTTTGGTATCACAACGCTAATGAACCTGCAACCCGGGTCAACCTATTTTGTAAAATCAACAGCAAGATTTACCGTGTCATTTTAAATAATTGTTCTAAATCAGATTTCTTTAACTAATTACTAAAACCAGGAGGAAGCATGTTTAAAAAATATTTTCAGGTTCAGACAATCCTGATGATCGTTTTTATCGCATCAGGTTTATTTGCCCAAAAACAGGTTGTACACATTTCAGCGCTCGACAATAGTTTTGGGCCAAATGTTATGCCTGATGCGGAGGGATTTGTTTTGATTGACCTTAATCACAAAGTCCCGTTTCAATACAATATGTTCAGGGAAGGGGTTGAGATTATGGAAGGCTGGCCTGTGAGCGAAAGCGGACCAACAAACCGTGGTGGTATTTTTGGTAATCTGGATGAAGACCCGGAATTGGAAATCATTTACAATATCGGCAACAAAACATACGCCTTTAATGTAGATGGCACATACGTTGAAGGATGGCCCAAATCTGTAGCAAACAGCCCCCAATACGGATCACCGGCGTATGGCGATATCGACGGCGATGGCTACGAAGAGATCGTGATAAACTGCAGGGTAGTAGGGACTGGAAATACAGGTAAAATTTATGCTTTTGAAAAAGATGGAACTACCGTTACCGGATTTCCGGTCACAGCATCAGGAGGACCAACGCGTACACCCGCCCTGGCTGATCTGGATGATGATGGCGCCATGGAAATTATTGTTGAATTAAGGAGTTATCCTGATGGATACGTTTGTGTTTACCACGGGGACGGTTCCATCATGGAAGGTTGGCCTGTAGCAATGGATTATATCCCCGGATCGGCGGCAGCAGTGGGTGATATTACCGGTGATGGCGTGCCTGAAATTATTGCTGAATCCTATTACAAAGTCTGGGCCTTTGATATCAATGGAAATGTATTGGAAGGCTTCCCGTATGAACCGGGGGCCAACAGGGTATTCTCTTATTCCAGTCCTGTGTTGGCTGACATGGATGGAAACGGAATGCGGGAAATCCTTGTGGGAGACCACTCATCCAGTGCAGGTAATGGTGCTGTACATGTAATTAAAAATGATGGATCTTCACTTCCGGGGTGGCCCAAATTCGTCTCCAACTGGATATACGGCCCACCTTCAGTTGCAGATATCGACAACGACGGAAGCCCTGACGTTGCCGTTGGCGACCAGGTGCTTTCAGGAGTACCCTCCGATTATGTGTATGGATGGAACAAGGATGGTGAAACATTAGATGGCTTCCCAATTGGCCCCATGTGGGCCATCAACAGCCAGATCATTATTGCAGATTTAGATGGCGACGACCTGCTCGAACTGATGTTTGACGATAATACCGGCGAAGGGATTTACAATGGATACAACCATGATGGTACTGTGATGGACGGCTGGCCCATTTATGTGACAGGCACTTCATTTTTCTCCAATCCATTTGTAACTGACATTGATGGCGACGGTATGCTGAATATCAACGGTAATGGATATGACAGCAATAGTGGGGAGGCATGGATTTACCTCTGGACGGGCGATGTGCCTTTTAACCTTGAAAAAGCAGCGCTCCCGGTTCTGCAATACAATGTGAGACATACCGGTGTGTCGGATGAAAATACGAATCCGGTTGTATCAGTTGATGAACCAATGAAAACCACTTTACTGGAATTAGCTTGTTTACCCAATCCGTGTACAGACTTTTGCAGAATTCAGGTATCAGGCCCCATTTGTTCGGGTAGTATCATTTCGGTTTATGATGAATTCGGTAAATTGATCACAGAAATTCCCCTAAAGGAATCTGGTATTTCAGGGGTTGAACTTGATACGGAATCCTATGCTTCAGGAGTATATTTTGTCAGGCTGTATGCATCTTCTCAACCTGGACAGGCCTGCAAATTGGTGGTTACCAAATAATGCCCATTCAATGAATTAATGAGACAGCCCCTTGACTACGCTCGAAATTCGGGTCACAGCTATAAATTTAGTGGAACCGTAGTGATATTTTTTACTTACCTATGTGATCAAATTCCAACAACTGTTTCCTGGCAGTTTCAAATTCCTGTATCATCTCTTTAAGAATATCAGAAGCCGGTTTGATATCATCGATAAGGGCTGATACCTGCCCGATTTCAAGTTCGCCTTCATCTGCATCACCTTCGAACATACCCAGTTTGGCACGACCGCGCCCCAGCAGGGTTTTGATATCATCAAGTGAGGCACCCCGGTTTTCCATATCTTCCACTTCAAAATAAAACCGGTTTTTGATCAATCTTACGGGAACCACTCTTTTTAATGTAAGTTTGGTTTCACCATCCCCTGCTTCAACGATCTTTTGCTTAAAATGGTTATGGGCTGAAGATTCTGAAGAAGCTGCAAACCTGCTGCCCACCTGCACACCCTCGGCTCCCAGTGCAAAAGCGGCAAGCATCTGCCTGCCCGTGGCAATGCCTCCGGCAGCAATCACCGGGAGGTTCACTGTTTTTGTAATCAGCGGGATCAGTGCCATGGTGGTTGTCTCTTCGATGCCATTGTGACCACCGGCTTCAAAACCTTCGGCAACGATGGCATCCACCCCTGCTT
>JABMQA010000359.1 GCA_013203545.1 Bacteroidota bacterium | reverse complement strand
TCACCGAATAGCACATTTGCAATATATTCATCTTCAGTATTTGTTGAAGCTTCACAATAATCCTGGAAACTAATCTCGAATATTTTTGAGCCCGAAAGGTTGTTATCGCCTGTATAACCAAGTGTAAACATGCTCGAATGACCGAATGGCGTCATCTCACCGGCATGTACCGTAAAAGTAGCCCAGGCAGATTCTCCAACCAAAATGTTGCCGAATTCCTGCGGGGTGGTGGTGAAAATTTCGATGTATTCATCGGAGCAGGTAAGGGTTCCAAATATATTTGTGGCATCCTCTGTACCAATGTTTTTAAGATAGGTATTAAAAATTGCAGTTTCACCTGCATCCAGCAGCCCGTTGTTATTTCCGGAAGCATCATCAATCACCACTTCATCCAGCAGAATGTATACACCACTGATGAAACTCAGCGCCTGAACAGCATCCAGATCGAAACCTGCATTATCTCCACCGGGGCCGGAGTTGTCGTCCTGTATTTTAAAAAACCTCGCTTCGGACTGGGTGGATTCTGCCAGGTCGAATTCGGTGGTACCATTCCCTGAACCAACCATCGACCATGGCCCGTCCATTGTTGGGCCGGCATAAAGAGTAAATCCTTCGGGAGATGCATCACCTTCGAAAACGATGATATCATCCCCTTCGCCATCCACCACCAATTCCTGCATGTCGAATACAATCCATCCATTCTGTCCGAGGGAATAATTCATATTGTCGGGTGGGCCAATTGCATACCATGTGGTGCCTTCATCAGCCATATTACCACCGGGAATGCGCGTAGCATCAATCCTGTAGATGCTTTGGTGCGCTTCCGGTTCCAGTTCGATGTCTGCGATGGTTACATCATTGTAAACCACCCCGATGTTTTCCACCAGTTTGGTTTGATAACCGTTGGCCCTAACGATAATACTATATGTGCCCGGCATTATAAACTTATGAAAATCGCCTACTTCCGGGTCACTATAACAGGGCAGTGTATTGCCTATGAATACCGCCGCTGCAACCGGATCACTAGTCTCCGCATCTGTAATGGTACCTTCAATGCCATAACCTGCATATTCGATCATTTTTATCATCGGCTCCAGATTGATGCCGAAATAATAGCCCAGCTGAGAGGCCGGGGGTTGTTTGTCGGACGAGAGTTCCATTACAATTCCATGTGATCCCATTACCCCGTAAAGGGCTTCAGCCGTAGAGCCGTTGGTCGGGTACAATGATGTTCCCGGCCCGGTGGTAAGATTACTGTATCCGGAATTACCGGCGTACACATCAGCCAGTTCCAATTCCTGCGCATTGTCGGGGCAGGGTTCTTCGCGAAAATACCAGGGGTGCAGAAACATTTCGATACCACTGTGAAAAGTCATGTGTATGTTGAACTGATTTTCATATACCATTTGCCGCAATGCTTTTGATTCGGGCTGCGAATATGCTCCGGGACTCCCTCCTGTTGCATCCCACAGGTAGCCCCAGTCACGGTTCAGATCCACACCATTATTGTTGTATCGGGTCATATTCACCCTGCCATCCGGATTTACCAATGGGAAAATCCAAATCTCCCTATTATTGACCAGTTCAGTGATTTCAGGATTTTCACCATATTGCTGGCACAAATACCTGGCGAATCGAATGGTGTTTTCCCCACCTCCAATTTCATCACCATGAATATTGCCATCAAAGGCCATTTCAGGTTCATTCTCATCAAGCTGCACGTTATCGCTGATTTTGATGGCCGATAACTCCCGGCCACCTAATGATTCACCATAAACAGTTTTCATACATATTCCCGGCAGGGTTTCGGCAAGGCTATCCATCAACGCAATAATTTCTTCGTAGGTGTGATATGCATCCCGGTTTTCCCAAAAGTCCCTGAAATAATTGTTTAGATTTTCAATCTGAATCACATAATTTAATTCGGATATTCTAATTTTTTCAAGTTCCTGAGGCGTAACATACATTGTTGCAAAATTTGTGTATATGTCACCGTTCAGCTTCAACGAGTTCAGTTTATCAGCATCGTGACGGTCGCGGAGCATGACCTTTACCTCCATTTCCTTTTCACGCCATCCTTCCTGAGCCGGAAGAGGAATGATGAAAAGGTTTATGATCATAAGGAAAAATAAAATTCTGAGTGATGTTTTGAGAAAATTCATGGGCAGATTATTAATTTGGATAAATAGCTTGTTTGTTAAAAACAGACTTTCAATAAACTGAAAGGTTGCACCAAAATGTTGTAATTCACGGCAAATGTAATAGATTTTGTGTTTGTGTTCGAAAAGTAGGGGATGAGGTTGGTAGTTGGTAGTCAGTAGTCGGCAGTCGGTAGTCTTCAGTCGGTAGTCTTCAGTCGGTAGTCTTCAGTCTTCAGTCTT
>JABMQA010000358.1 GCA_013203545.1 Bacteroidota bacterium | reverse complement strand
GAGTAACCCAGAATCTGTGCTATTTTTTCGTTATGTGTAATCCCCAAACGGATCAGTGCGAATATGCGCAGCTCCATATTGAGCAGTTCGCCTTTTTTGAGTTGGATATGGTCTTCTTCATTAAAAAGTGAATTAAACTCATTGATAAAATCAGGAAATAATTGCATGAATACTTTATCGAAATTGGTTAACAGCTCTTCTTTTTCCCGCTCCGGATCGTACGATTGAACAAAATAACAAACCTCTTCGGGTGTTTGTTCCTTCAGTTTTTTATCAATCTTGCTGATGAAAGTCTGAAATTTATCGAAAATTACGGAATCTTTAATAAAGAAGTTGCCGATGTACTCCTCCTTAATTTTATTGGCTTCAAGCAGGAGCAAATTGATCTTTTGCAATTGTGCGTTTTGTTCCTCTTTGTTTTGATTTGCTTCCAACAGCTGCTGGTTGATAATTTGCAGGTTTTCGTTGGCTTCGGCAATGATGGCTTTGGCTTTCCTGAGCCTGGTCATCTGCCGGTAAATAACGAAGGCCAATACAATTACAAATATTAATAGTATGGTAACGATCAGGCTTTGCAGGTACAGGCGTTGTTTTTGCACTTCAATTTTTTGAATGACCTGTTGCTCGATAAATGGTAAAATAGCTACGATTTGGATCTTACGCTGTCTGGCGCCATAATAAAGCGCATCCTCATTGGCTTTACGGATGAGGGTGGAAGCGTTTTTGGTATCACCGATGTTAAACAAAAGGTTGGCCAGCCGGATAATGGCCAGGGTTTCCTTTGTTGATGATTTGATGTCGGCAATGGTAGCCTCCGCCCAATATATGATGGCACTGTCCTGTTGTCCTGCCTGAAAGGAAAGGTCGCCCAGAACGTAGTTCACCAGTGCAAAATCCCTGAGGCCCATATCTGAATTATTTAGCAACTTTTTCAAATCGCTGCCGGCTCCTGAAATATCTCCCTTTTGTGATTTGATAAAAGCCTTCAGAAAGCTGTTGAAAAAGGTGCCTTCATCGGTCAGAATCAGTGCGGAATCCCGATAGGTTGCAGCGAATTCATCGTATCTGTCGGAAAAATCCGGGAAATTGTTGTATTCGGCCATTTCGCCGTAACAACGGCCAAGCAAGCCATAATACAATGAGAGTATTTCCCTGGGTAATCCTGTAGTATGAATGGTTTGGAGGGTATCCAGCGCTTCCTTGTACATGCCAGCCGAAACACAAATTTGCCCGAAGTTGACCTTTGCTGAGGCGATCTGGAACGGGTCTTTCAACTGATAAGCGAATTGCTGGGACTTTACTGCATAAATAAATGCAGAGTCATAATTGAAAGCCTCATATTGGCGAAATAAGCCAGTATTAAATTTATAGAGCCTCCTCAAATCACTCTTTTCAACCAGGTGCAAAGAGTCTTCAAGCAATCCGATTTGGTAGAGTTTTTCAGCATCATATTTATCGGTTTCCTGTATTGTTTGAATAAGCCGCTCCATAACAGAATCGGTTTGGATGGTCTGGCCAGGGGCATTACTCACACCAAAAATTAAACACATCGAGCATACCAGAACAACCCGCAAAAATTTGTCTATTTCTATAATGGTAAAAGCTATCATGGTAATCACTTTGTTTAATCCTGATGGAATATGCTGAAGTATATTTCCCAATCAGAAAGTCAACAAATGTAACCATTTTACTCGTATCTCAAACTGTCAACAGGTTTGCGCCGCGCCGCCATGTAGGATTGCCAGTACACGGTTACTAATGACAGCAACAATACTCCGACTGCAACTCCGGCAAAAATCCATAAATTCATTTGTACCTGGTTCACAAACAGGGATAAAATTTTCTTCAAGATGATCCATGTAAGCGGCATTCCTAAAATAATACCCAGCATTACGGGCTTTGCAAAATTGAACGACATTTTTCTGATGATAACCCCGGTATCTGCGCCAAAGGTTTTACGGATACCTATTTCAACAGTTTTCTGAGAGGCTGTATAGGCAGCAAGCCCAAAAAGGCCAAGGCATGAAATAAAAATACCCAGGATGGTGATCCCCCAAAGCAGGGGCATTGAGCTGAAAGCGGCTTCTTCAAAAGGCATTTTATACGCTCTCAACAAATGATAATCAAACGGATATGCATGATTGTACTTCTTGTAGATTTTTTCAACGTGGGCAATGGTTCCCTCCCTGTTGTCGGGTGTTAGCGAAATCCAGATGAAATTGGAAACTTTCTCAAATGGCATAATCAATCCCCGATCGGAGAGTGTGAATGGGAAAAATTCAAAATCGTCGATCACACCTATAATGCTATAACGATGATGATAAAGATAAAACGGATGTCCGATGGGATTTTCCAAACCCAGGTAGTCGACAAGCCTTTTATTGATTACTATGCCATTGTCCCTGTCACATGAATAATCTTTATCATAAAATTCCCCTTCAGCCATTCCTATATCGAAAACTTCAGGAAAATCACTTCCTGCCCAGCATACATGAGCAATGGTCTTTTGTGATTCATCCGTGATGCCCCATTCAAATTCTCCAAGGGAAATATAAGAGGGATTGCCATGAGAAGTGGTAACATTTTCTACCCCGGGAAGGGAGTGTACTTCATTTTTAAACTGCGGGTATTCTTCCCAGAGTTCTCCCTTGGTGGCAAAATATACAATCCCGTCTTCCCTAAAACCTTTATCGGCATTCTTTAAAAGTTCTGATTGCTGATAAACAAAAATTGATCCCAGTAGAAATATGACTGATACCATAAATTGAAATACCACCAGTGCTTTGCGCAGGCGAAATCCCCTGAATCCGTGAAAAGCCGGATTTTTAAGAACCTTTATGGGTTGGAATGAAGACAGGACCAGAGATGGATAACTTCCGGAAACCAATCCGGTAACAACTATCAAACCCAGGCAAATAACTATGAAAACCGGATCAGTATATGGAATTACGAATGTATGTCCGGAAGGAAGTTCCAGCCAGGGTATTACCAGTTCGATGATTAGCAGCGCAATATCAGTAGCAATGAAAGCCATAAATACCGACTCGCCGATAAATTGCCTGGCCAGTTGTCCGCGAAAGGCCCCGAGGGTTTTTCTGATACCCACCTCTTTGGCCCTGCCTGTAAACCTTGCCGTTGACAGGTTCATATAATTGATACATGCCACAAGCAGGATCAAAATCGCCAGTATGATAAAAATCAGGAGGGCATCGTCGTTCTGGCTTTCACCCTTCAGATGAATTTTAGAAAAAGCCATAAGAAATGGCAGTGTCTCAATGTCGGGTTCGAACCAGGTTTGTATCTGTTCGGGCAAAATTGAATTGATCTCCTCCACATCTGTGCCGTCCTTCATCAGGAAAACATTATAGGTCCGGGTACCTTCAAACATGGATATATCAATATTCAGGTCAGGGAGGAAATCATATGGAATTAGCCAGTCGAACTGGAGCGTGGATAAAACAGGGGGATCTTCAGCCACACCGGTTACCAAAAATCCAAATTCATCATTCACCTTTATCTCCTTTCCAACGGCATTTTCAGTTCCGAAAAACCTGAGTGCGGTTTCCCGGGTAAGTATGATCG
>JABMQA010000357.1 GCA_013203545.1 Bacteroidota bacterium | reverse complement strand
TGCTGACGAAAAAGCCAATGTATTATTCCTTAATAAAAGCCTGGTTAAATACCCCGGAAACATCATAAACAACAACTTTCGTGCTGTGGGGCAAACCGCCATGCAACTCAGAAAAAGTATGGCAGGGTTGATTAAATCAAAACATGATGAACTGGCCAATTACGAAGGGAAGATCAGGTTGATTCATCCGGAAAATATTTTGAAACGAGGTTACAGTATTACCAGGTTCAACGGAAAGGTAGTTTACAGCCATTCGGAAATGAAACCCGGTGACCAGATTGAAACAACCTTATACAAAGGCAGCATTAAAAGTAAAATCATTTCCAAATCAAAAAATACCGATCATGGGTAAACAACAGAATTATACCGAGGCATTTGAGGAGCTACAACAAATTGTTGTTGAAATCGAAGAGGGCGGGATCACGGTGGATGAACTCTCTGAAAAGGTAAAACGGGCTTCCGGGCTGATTAAAATTTGTAAAAATAAGTTGTCGGCCACAGAGGAGGATGTAAATGCAATTTTAAAGGAACTGGAGGAAACCGGAACGAAAGCGGAAGAGGGTGAATAGCTGTATAAATTTTTACAGAATCCTTCAAAGCATAGGAGGCTGTAGCATTAAGTAGTTTCTGATGTCATTTCGAGTACCCAGCCCCAGAAAAAGGGGCCTCAAAGTGTAATGACAATAAGGAATAGATTTCTCCCCGCAACACTTCGCTTCGCTTGTGTTTTGGTCGAAATGACAGGGGCATTCTAATGAAATTGGGGGTACGGAAATCGGGCGCTCCGCGCCCGATTTCCGTACCCCCTCCCAACAGTAACACAGTTCTGTCATTCCGACGAGCATAGCGATGGAGGAATCTATTCTTCGATTGTTTTTCAATGCATTACAAAAAGTTGTCATTAGTAGGAGCTTGCGACTGAGAAATCTATTTAGTAACAGATTATCAACACCATACACAACTAATCATATTGCGGATTATACCTCCCGGGATTATAGGAATTTCCTGAAACCGGATCGATCGAAATCACTTTCCAACCCCATTCCTCCTTTTTCTTATTGTAGGCAATTACGGCTTTTCCGGAGATATCATCGCCATCCCTCAGGTTGTGTTTTATGTAAAGATCGGGTATGATAAACATATCATTTACAAAACCAAAGGGTTTATCTGACTTGTTAACAACGTTGCCATAAAAAGTTATCATTACCCCATCTACAGTTTCGTCTTTAACTTTTTTGAGTGTAAATATATTGTAACGGCCTGCCTGATTTGTTTCCTGCATCCTAACCTTTAAAACATCGCCAACGTTGACATATTTCATAAACCGGCCATATTTAAAGAAGCCCTGTTTTTGCCTGCTTTGTACAAAGTTTAATATTTTCTTTGCCGGATTCACAAATTCTACCACGATGGTTTCTTCGGGGATATTTCCAAAAACAATGGCATCGGCATATTTGGCATAATGCCGGTAGAAACCGGTAAGGTCAGGGCTCGAAATTGTTTCACCAAACCAATCTTCACCCATACGGAAGCTTACATTTTCGGAAATATCCAGGTTGTTTTCCTGACAAATTTTTTCAATCCGTTCGATCTCCGCTTTGGCCTCACTCAAATATTTTTCCCCAACCATGGCTTCGACAAGCCGCTCCCTTATTTTCAATAAATCCGTATCCCGGCCTCTGCAAAGGATGGATTTGCCAAGGAAAGCCAATTGCTTTTCGTAGTCATCCGGGTAGGCATCAGCTACAACATCCCATACCCAATACTCTGTTTGGCGTTGCCTTGCAAAGGGAAGTAAGGCTGACAGCGGATTATTTTCATGACCAATAGCCAAAAGCAACCTGGCCATATAGTAGGCTGCATGCTGAAAATCAGCGTGTCGTTTGATAACCTGTCCCAATGGCAACAGGAATTTTTTTATCTTTCTAATATCCTGAATATCCTGATGAGTTTCCGGATCTTCAATCCTCATTTCCAGTAAATGATGTGCATAAGTAACATAGGCCTGCTCAGCAACCGGGACAATCTGTTTTACTGCATCAGGTTTGCTGCCCTGGTAATCTTCGCGCATAAAGTTGTTAATATCCCACCAATCTGCAAAGTCGATGTATTTGGGAGATTCTTTCAAACCTTTGTGGAAAGCTTTAAAGAGAAAGGAGTAACCTTTGGATGGCCTGGAAAATTCAAACGACGAAACAATATTATACAGTTCAGCAATTTTGTAGATATCAAAATTATCATTTTTGGTGAACTCGAATACCGCCTTCCCAATTTCCCATGGCAACTGATTGGTCAGCATTTTGTTATCCTCGCCTAAGCCGAGATCTTTAATCTCATTCAAATAGGATGAGAACATATTAAAATCACCGCTACCGGCATGTTGTTTCAATAAATCGTACAACACCCAGGCCAGTAAGACTTT
>JABMQA010000356.1 GCA_013203545.1 Bacteroidota bacterium | reverse complement strand
TTCCATTCCCAGGAAACTGAACGGAGTTTACATCATATGGATTTCCGGTGACAAACATCAAATCCGTGAGAAAATTTTTATTCCAGGATGATTTGAAAAGCTAATATGAAAATTGCCATTCTCTCTGATATTCATGGAAATTCATGGGCACTGAAAGCTGTGCTTGAATATATAAAACAAAAAGGTATCACCGAAGTTTACGATTTAGGCGATAGCCTCTATGGCCCCCTTGACCCACAGGGCACATTCGCTTTGATCTCCGAAAACAGAATTAAAAGTATCTCTGGCAATGAAGACAGATTGATTATGGAGAATCGCAATCTGAACCCTTCTGATCCAACATTAGCTTATGTTTTAAACGTGCTGACCAATGATGCTTTAAATTGGCTGGATTCCCTTCCAAAAACCAGATCGATAAATCAGCGTATGCTTCTGTGTCATGGCACACCTGTTTCTGATACAAGCTACCTGATCGAAAAGCTTTTCACAGATCATATTGGGATCAAGGATCAGAAAACACTGGATGAAATCCTTAGAGAATTTGATGAAAAGATTATTCTTTGCGGACACAGCCATGTTCCAAATATTGTTGAAACTCCTGACAAGATAATCATCAACCCGGGTAGTGTTGGTTTACAAGCGTATGATGACGATTTTCCCGTTTATCATAAAATGGAAAACCATTCACCTAAAGCCCGCTTTTGCCTTCTGGAGGTTGGAAAAAACCTGAACATTGAACAAATAGCAATGGATTATGATTATATGAAAGCTGCTGAAACAGCATCAAAAAACAACCGTGACGATTGGGCCCGGTGGATCATGACGGGAAGGGTTTGATTTAATTATGCTGATATCTGAAATAATCGCGGTAAGACTCTTGTTTTGAATTTTAAAAATAATTTGACATGAAAAATAAATGGACACTTGCAGGTAAAACTGCTTTAGATACAGGTGCAACAAAAGGGATTGGCCTGGCCATAGCCCGGGAATTTTTTAACCTGGGAGCTGCTGTTTATTTAACAGGCAGAGACAAGGTCACTATGGATGCGGTGATAAAGGAATTTGATGCCCGGGTCGATCAGGTTGATGGATCCATTGCCGATCTCACCATTGTTGAGGACCGGAAACTTATCTGCGATGATATCATCCGGAAATGGGGGAAACTGGATATCCTTGTCAACAATGTGGGGACCAATATCAGAAAAGTAACAACAGCATTCAAAAGGGAAGATATCGACAAAATATTCGAGACCAACCTTTTTGCCGCCTACGATATGTCGCGTATGCTGTTTGAACCGCTTAAAAAAAGCGGCAACGCCTCGATCATTAACATCTCTTCGGTTGGAGGGTTAACCTCATTAAAAACAGGCTCAGTTTATGGTATGACCAAAGCTGCACTCATCCAGATGACCAAAAACCTGGCCTGCGAATGGGCAGGATCAAATATCCGCGTTAATGCCATTGCACCCTGGTACATCGAAACGTCCCTTGCCATGCAGGTGCTAAAAAACCTGGATTACCTTAAAGAGGTGATCGACCGTACACCTCTTCGCAGGATCGGCCAGCCTTATGAAGTTGCTGCCGCTACCGCATTTCTTGCCATGCCGGCATCATCCTACATCACCGGGCAGTGCATTGCGGTGGATGGTGGTTTTACGATTTACGGATTTTAGAATAATTTTTCTATCTTTATCCTCCAAATTTATGTGAATCGTGACTAAAATTATTCAAAATCTTGTCAGGATATTGGTTGCCATTGTTGTCATCCTTGTTTGTTACATCCTGTATTTCAACTTTTCTCCCGGAGCCTTCTTTTCCAATTGCCCCTTCTTTAGCAACATGATTATCGTTTCATCACTTTTTCTATTTATCCTGCTCTATTTTTTCTTTCTGAAACAGCGCATCACCTTCCTTGAAATATTCATTCATGAATTTACCCATATGACCATCACGCTGATGGGTTTTAGAAAAATCTATAGTTTTTCCGTTTCAAAAACCGAGGGACTCGTTTATAAAAGTGGAAAAATGGGTTTTCTCGAATTGTTGGCACCGTACTGTATCCCAATCCTTCCACTTTTCTTTATGCTGATCTTTTATATTGCCGACATCAGATACCAACAATATATTGTCTTTTTCATCGCGATTAGTTACCTCATGTATTTACTCAGGTCAATATCCCAGTTTTCGTTTAATCAGGATGATATACAAAGGGGCGGAAAACTATTTTCACTCGTTTTTGTGCTTGGGATCAACCTGATTTTTCTACTATTTTTCATCCATTTCTTTTGTGGGGAAATACAATCGTTTTTTAAATTATTTAATATTGATAACATCCAAAAAGCACTAACATTATGAATCAGGATATATTAACCATGAAAATTGAGGAGGCCGCTATATTCGATACCTCCGATCTGGAAGGATTCAGCCGCTTGAATATCTTTACCATCGAGGAACTATTAGGGGCCACCAGAGGGTTGGAAAACATAAGCGCTTTTGAGAATTTTAACAATTTCCCGGATAAATTTAACAGCTTGGCACAGATGATCCCTGAAGATGTATTGGAAACATTCAGAAGTTATACGCCCAAATATCCAATGGGATACATCATCGACAACCCAAATCAAACAACAGAGGATGATGAGATCAAGTGACAGTATTGAGGTATTAATATCCAGGTTGCCAGAGAAACGCGCGAAGAGCATTATCAACAGGATTAAGAAACACAACATTACAACGCTTGAGCAACTCCATGGCGCAATTAACCCGCAACTACCTCCGCTTTCGGAATCTTCCATCAGAAAGAAGGGCCTGAACCAGTCGTTTCAGAAAATCCAAAAAAAGAGCACACAAAAATCTACGAAACTTAAACGTTTGAAATCCTTAACAGGACTGAGTGAA
>JABMQA010000355.1 GCA_013203545.1 Bacteroidota bacterium | reverse complement strand
TAATAATTGTAATTTTTTTACCTTTTTCAATCAGGGCATATACCGGAGAGGTTGTAAAATCGTTTAAAACACCCGGCTCTTTTCCCACCGGCTTAACTTTTGACGGTAAACATCTGTGGCTTGCAGACAAAAAAACCGATAAACTTTATTGTATTAATCCCAAAAACGGAAATATAATCAGGGATATTCAGGCACCGGCTTACTGGCCTATGGGATTAGCCTGGGATGGAGAAGCACTTTGGAATGCAGATGTAAAAGGCGGTATTCCTTTATCAGAAAATTATGATGGTAAAATTTACAGGATAAACCCTAAAGACGGAACAATTTTAAAAACTATTCCGGCACCTTCGTCAACACCAAGAGGCTTAACCTGGGATGGAAAATACCTTTGGTGTGTTGATAATGATTCGGATGAAATTATTCAGTTCAGTCCGGATGACGGCACAACAATCAAGTCATTTAAATCTCCTGCAGGAGACCCAAGAGGACTGACATTTGACGGAAAATATTTATGGGTATCCGACAGGTCGTATGATGAAATTTATATGGTTGATCCGGAAACAGGAAACGTATTAATTGTTTGTGAAGCACCCGGCCCTTTTATAAGAGGATTGACTTATGACGGAAAAAATCTCTGGGCAGTTGATTATCAAAATGATGAAATATATAAACTTAAAATTCGTGATGGAGAAAAATACAAAAGAAGTAAGGAGAAAAAATCAAAAGTAACTTTCTATCATCAGATAACTAATTTTGGTCCCGGCGATGTAATAACCGCTGATGTATATTTTGCAATCCCTACGGATCGTCCTAATCAGACAATTACAGGTGTAATTGATTTTTCACCGGAACCTGCTAATTTTCTTATGGATAAATGGGGACAGGAAACAGCTCATTTTTATTACCAAAATATAAAACAGGGCGGGATAAAAAATTCGGAAATGAAAGTGACTGTTAATACTTATGATGTAAGATATTTTATCTATCCTGAGGAAGTAGGCAGTATGAATGAAATCCCTGCAGAAATAAAAACCAAATATTTAGAGAATAACGAAAAATACCAGTATGACCATCATGTGATTCAAAATGCAGTTAAAGAAGCTGTTGGAGATGAAAAAAATCCGTATTGGATTGCACGGAATATTTATAATTATCTGATGAAAAATATGTATTACGAAATGCAGGGAGGCTGGAACACAGCTCCTACTGTTCTTGCCCGCGGAAATGGTTCATGCTCGGAATATGCTTTTATTTATATTGCTATGTGCAGGGCTGCCGGCTTGCCTGCACGGTATGTTGGCTCAGTGGTTATCCGTGGTGATGATGCATGTATGGATGATGTTTTCCATCGCTGGGTGGAAATTTACTTACCGGGATATGGCTGGATACCTGTTGATCCAAGTGGCGGCGATAGCAGTTCACCGCGACATCAGGCAAATTATTTCGGACATCTTGCAAACAGATATTTAATCACAACCGAAAGCGGAGGTGGCTCCGAAACAATGAGCTGGACATATAATTCAAACGAATTCTGGACAACAGACCCAAAAACAAATATTATCGTTGACCATTTTGCTGAATGGGAACCAATTCAGTAGAGACACGCCGTGGCGTGTCTCTACTACCTATCCTTTCCTCGATTCAATCAAAATTTCAAGCATTTTAATACCTGCTTCGGAAATTACAGTGCCGGGTCCAAAGATAGCAACTACGCCTGCTTTGTATAGGAAATCATAGTCCTGGTGTGGGATTACTCCGCCAACGTTTATTAAAATATCTTCTCTTCCTGATTTTTTCAATTCTTCGATCAGTTGCGGGACTAAAGTTTTATGACCTGCAGCAAGACTTGATACGCCAATAATATGAACATCATTTTCAACTGCCTGACGGGCAACTTCGGCTGGTGTCTGGAACAACGGCCCGATATCAACATCAAAACCAATATCCGCATAACCTGAAGCAACCACTTTAGCTCCGCGATCATGCCCGTCCTGTCCCATTTTAGCAATCATTATCCTTGGTC
>JABMQA010000354.1 GCA_013203545.1 Bacteroidota bacterium | reverse complement strand
TTGATGCTGCGTAATCATCGCCAATCCTGAGGGTGTCCCCGGCAAATTGTCCAAAACTTTGGAAGGCTGCAATAGCGATTAAAAATGTAATGATGTATTTCATAATTCATGGATTAGTTATTCAAATTCTTTGTTTTTCTTTCTCAATTCCCTGAGCTTCGCCGAAATTTTGATAAGCTCATTTTTAATACGTTGCAGGTCATCCCAGTTTTTGGCATGTGTTTTTTCGAAACTTAGCGCAATGGAATCCATTTCTGCCCGGATCATCTCCACCCTGATTTCATACTGCCCGATCTTTTTCTCCATCGATGTGATGATGGCCCGGGCTTCGATGAGTTTGTCATTGGATACCTGAAGGCTTTCCTGTGCACTGCTAAGATCTTCGCGTGCAGAGCCGATGTCACGGCTGTCGTATATGGTTTTGATGATCAGTACAAGACTGACTATGATAAGTAGATAGAGGAATATTTGTTTGATATTCTTCATTGCATAAAACTTCGTGCCCTAATTGGCTTTACATCTTTTGACCCGGATTTTCATTACCCGGTTTTTTTGGCAGGCTAAAGTAGGGAAAAATTCCTGAATACCAAATTCCTGAAGATTTATTCCCGGCGCTATTCAATACCGACCCTTCGATAAAAGGACTTTTTCGTAAAACTTATTCATAAAATCTCACGCAAGGCGCCGAGGAAAAGAACTTTTCCCCTCTGCGTCTTTGCGGTGAAAAAAACTACCTTCTATTTATTTCCACATCCACGCCACCACCATTATCCCCAAACTTATTTAGCCGGTATTTAAACGAAACCATGGCATATCTCCCTATAATGTTGGATTGCTTCTCCATCAGGTAATTCATGTCGCCGGTGCGTTGCAGGCCGGTATTCTGGTCGAGCATGTCAAAGATATTCAGGGAGATTACACCCCGGTTGTTTTTTAGAAAATAATGGTTTATTTCTGCATTTACCAATGGAATGCTTACCGGTTTGTCAAAACTTTGGGCTGTATAATTCGTAACATCAGCCGAAACCATAAAATTCCATGAGTCATTCGGATTAAAACTGACCTCTGCAAACCACGAAAGGTCAAAATATTTATTGTCGAGTGATTCCTGCACCGAATATTGTGAATTTGTCATTTGCATGGCCGCACCGGTTATCACATCCCATTTATTCTTTTTGCGGTTATCAAAACTCAGCGAAAAACGATGGCTCAGGTTTGTGTTGACATTACTTGTGCCATTGATGATATTGATTCCGCGGTTGTACGTTTCCCTGATGTTTGCACTCACTTCAATTCCAAATTTGCGGATTGGGGTTGAAAAATCGATACCACCTTCCAAACTCAAATCATCACTGACATTAACCGGTTTCATCCACTGCACCAGTTGGTCGTTGATGGTCCGGTCCCAATTGATTTTATTTACTGCGTAAGTTGCATTTAAGCTGGTAAACAACGAAGTAAACGAAAACTGGTCGAACAGTAGCCAGGTGAGTTGCAAATTGTGGAGATACTCAGGCTCGAGATACCGGTTTCCATATGTAAGGAAAAGCGGGTTGCTGTTGTTCACAACAGGTTGTAGCATTTGAATGGGAGGGGTGTTGACACTGGTATAATAGTACAGCGAAAGCCTTTTTCCGGTACGGTAATCATATTCCCACGAGAGGCGGGGGAGTAGGGCATGGTAGGATGTTGACACCGAATCATCATCCCATAAAGAATTGTGGGTTCGTCCTGTTTCAAAACCAAGCCCGGCCATAAACCGCGTCTTATCAGTGTTTCTTCTTATACCAACTTCCGGCCTGAGCCAGTCGTGCCGTTGATCGAAATCAGGGCTCAGGGAGTCGATGATGGTTTCGGAAGGTGCCGGCGTGCCCTGTTGACGGTTCATCGATTCAAATGTCTGGCCAAAGCGGATTTTTGGCTCGATTGTTACACTTCGCCACAAATGTTGCAGCAAAGATGTAGATAGGGAGTATTTCAGACTTTCCGAATTTTTATCTTGAAACTGGTTGGTTATTACTTCACCGGGCGGATAATAGTACATGGCTTTATTTTCAAACCGGGTATTTGTAAGCCCTTTGGTTAGTGCTAAATCAGCGGTTAATTTCAATACCGTTTTGTTGCTGTTGAGTTTATTTTGATAGGACCCGTTCACGCTTCCACTCACTCCGTTGGATTTATCGTTGGTTTTGCTAAAAAGCGAATTCACAAGGGTATCGTTATTATGGCTTAACGAAACCGAGTTTCCCGGGACTTTCCCATGCGTAAAAGCTAACTTTCCGTTCAGTATGAAGTTTTGTGTTGAATCGATCCTTTGTCTCAAACCAAAATTCATGTTATGTGAATAGTTTTGAGGCGTTTCGTTCGATTCCTGATGTTGCTCGTAATTGCCCTGTGGGGTGAAATTACGGGTTTTGGTTGTCTCTTCCAGTTTTTTATCATATCCATTTCCGAGATAACTTATAAAAACCCTGTTGTGCTTCTTTTTGGAAAATGAAAAGTTAAGTCCGCCAGCACCTGATGTTGTCAATCCCGAAACAGGTTTTCCGAAATTAACAGGAAACCCGTCATCGGCACCGAGTATCAATTGCCC
>JABMQA010000353.1 GCA_013203545.1 Bacteroidota bacterium | reverse complement strand
GCATTTCCGAAAGCAGGCAGGAAGCCTCTTTCATCCACGTAATTACCATAATCAGGCATAAAATCAGGATACATATTATCCATCATACCCCAAACATAAGTATCATTAACAAATGAGTAGGAAACCTCAGATGCAGCGATGAGACCAAGGGCACCCGCGTTTAGGCCTCCGGAGGTATGACGGTGGAATTTCTCAGCAAAACATTCACCACTCATATCATACATACCTGTAAGGCAGTTTATGGAAAAGATAAATGACAGTTCGTTGTCGGCATTATTTGTAAGACTGCTGATATGGCTGCTCTGGAAACCAGGTTCACCCCAACCGGTTTGTGAACCATGATCACGGTGCTGCAATGCAAAGGCGCCGTCATTGAGCGCGTTAATAACATCCTGAGCTGTACCGCCTGACCATCCACCTAATTCAGCTGGTGTTGCAGGGATATAGCCAAGACCGTTTGGGCCAAAATAGTTTGTTACCATGGGAGTATTTTGGTTTGTTGACCATGTACTACCCGGTGAGCCGCTATAAATAGCATTAACACGAACAGGTTCTTTTCCTTTAACTTCGCGCCAGTAACCACCAACAACTTCTGAGCAGATCTGGAACCAACGTTCAGTTTGCCAGCCAAGAGCAGTGACAGGTTTGTGGTAGAAATTAAAATCGGTAGGCGGATCAGCTTCATAGTCGAGCATCTTAGAAACCATAATTTCAAGATGTCCGGCGTTTTGTGCGGTCATTCTTGCAAAAATGATGTCGGGCATATCGTTGTTGTTCACATCAGCCCAAATATTATCGGAAACACAATAACCATCCCAGATCGGGGAAATAATACTGTTGTCGGCATTGGTGCCATAGTCGGCCATTATCAAAACTGCTACCGGGGGAATGTCCCAGGTGTTGTAGGCGTTGTTGAAGTAAGTTTCAAGCGCTGATGCTGAAGTTCCACCAATATCATCCAGGGTAACGATACCGGTTAAAATTCCCTGCATGGTACGCCATTCTTTAATTTGTTCGGCATATGGTGTCCAGACAGAACTGTTAGGAACTACGATCAGGTACTCATAACCAACATCGTCGCGGTTCTGGATTTGTTGGATTCTTGCACTGTAGTCAACTTCCGGAAGTGAAGCTGCATTCAGTAAATGATCCTGAAGGATCGGGTCGAACCAGCGGCTGCGTAAACGATCGTTTCCATAATGGCTATTGCCACCTTCGAATACAACCTCAAATTCAACATCACGATAAATCAACAGTTCTTTTGTAACCGGGTTGTACTGGAATGGTGTAATCCCCAGCATAACAACATCCACTCCCCTGATATCAGTAGGTGTAGAAAGCTGGAAGGGCTGTTCCGGATAATAAGCGTTTTTAGTGTAGATCAGTTCATCCTTGGCATAATGCAACGGTCCTTTGTCAGTGTCCAAAGGAATGCGCGGTGCAGGGGCAATTTCAACGTCGGTCATGGTTTCAACACGATAGTTCTTAACCTTTAAAACCACGTTGGCTCCCTGAGGGATTGCAATGTAACGGCTCACACCAGGAAGGTCAGGTGCGCCTTCATTGTTGGGAAGGAATACCTTTGGTAGGTTAATGTTCATCATCGGAGTGCCGTCAATCATGTTTTCTTCCATCGCAAATTCGTTGATGGAGAAATTAACATTTACACCAGAATTAGACTCACTTTTCAGTGTCATTCCTGCTTTTCCCCAGGCATCCCCATATTCGAATGTCTGTGCCTGTAAGGTAGCAAATGAGAAAAGCAATGCTGCGAGTAAAACAAGCTTTCCTGGCTTGGAAAAAATAGTAAATACAGTGCTTATAGCCAGTATGAAAGCAAGAGATAAAAAAGTCTTTTTCATATTAGTTATTTTAATGAATTATGGATTTGTATTCTGTAGAAAAACATCTATTGTTTTAGTTTTTAATCAAGCGTAAATTATAGCTCCCATTGTCTGTTTCGACATTGACAATATAAACACCCATTGGAAAATTGCTTACATCAATCTCTGTTTTTTTACCTTGAGACTCACAGGTATGATAGAGTTGGCCACCAATTTTAAAGATATTGATGAGCCCTTGTGTAAACACACTGTCGTCTAAATACACAGTGACAATATGTTTTGCGGGATTAGGTATTATGCGTACACTTAATTCGCTTTCATTTGACAATAAGCCAGTTAGTTGCATTATTATTTGTCCCACATAGGATCCCAAGGGATTAAATCGTTGATCACATGAATGGTATTCAACGGTTAAATCTTTGGCAAGACCTTGATATTCACCTGGCCAGATTATAATAGTTATTGGATGATTTGGAGAAAATCCTTCAATTTCCTGTGTATCCGGATCATCCATCGAAGTTGTAATAATAATAGGATTGTTCAAATCTCCATCAAATGTTGTGGCTCCCACACAAACATCACCATCAAAAACCCCAATTTCGTCGCCGGGTTGTAAGGCTTCATCGGGTTGAAGCATAATGTGCATCGGCATGTAGGGATTGTTGTTCCAAACGGGCTGGTAATAGATAGTCTCAATTCTCGTTTTTGCCGGTGATGCCAAAGATGAGCCATACCGGGATTCATTCAATGTTAACACTGCATCACCTGTTACCCTTACATAATACCCTTCCCCACTTTCAAAATTGCCAATCGTATTGCTCCATTGTCCGTTGGGTGGCGGAAAGGGCAAATGGAAGATCGTACCACCTGCTTCATCAATTACTTTGTACAACAATCCCTGATCGATAAGTGGTTGTAAAGCATCCAGTGCATTTTGAGGTTGCTCACATGGATAGCTGATGAGGTTCCATCCTTCATTTAAAGGAATATCAAAAGGTGTTTCAACAACAAATCCTTGGAGAGGTAACTGTGTGTCATTGGTAACCTTAATGTAATACCCTTCCGTATTGGCCATGTCACCGATGGTGTTCGACCATTGGCCGTTAGGTGGCGGGAAAGGCAAGTGGAATATGGTTCCTCCGGTTTCGTTCATTACTTTGTAAAGTACATCATTGTCAATCAGCGGTTGGACGATATCAAGCATATTCCAGTTTTCAGGCTGAACCCGGAATGACATCATGTTCCAGCCAGCTTGCAATTCCAACATTTGACTAAAGTAAGACGATACAATGAATAAAACCGGGATTTCCACAACAGGGTAATCCGGATCATTGGAGGTGATAAAGAGTGCTCCCTCATGTATTCCTTGTTCCAGGTCACTTGCGTCACATGTAGTTATAACTGTTTCAGTGTTGCCAGGAGCAACCGCTCCTGAAGCTGGTGATACAGAAAGCCAGGATACCTCACTGATGATGTTGGTGATTGTAACTGTAATATTTGTAGCCTGGTGACCACCATCACCATAGGTGTCTTCAATCCAAATTTTCCATGTGCCATTCATATCTTCATCATTAAAATCAGAGAGGTCAACAGAATAGTTTCCTGATGGGGTGCCCACTGCAATGATGCCGATGGTGCCTTGTGGAGATTCTACAATAAAACTGCCTTCTTCAGGCCAGTTATCTGATTGCCAGGTGTAGTCAATTTCAAAACCGCCAATTTCGCCTGATTCGGTTATTTCGAGTTCGGTCCACCCCAACTCGTTAAAGGTATTATAATCCCAGCTACTGGCTGATGGACTGTCAGGTACAATGTACTGTGACTGGCCGTAAACAGCGGTATTTGTTTCAATTGAAAAGTTCAGCGCAATTTCTCCGATATTTGTAATTGTGAAAGAAATAATATCACTACCCCCAACCGGTGCGGCTGCATTCAGCGCATCCGGATATACAGAGATGTGTGCAAAGGCCTGTTCACCAACAAAAAATGCATGTGGGTCGGGTTCACCGATCAAAGGATGTGTTTCCCTTCTTCCCGATTCATCGGCTACATAAATATAATACTCAATTTGGCTACCGCTTCCGGCGCCGGGAATGGTTCCGCTCCAGGTTTGCCCTGAGGTGTTTGTCATATTCGACATTTGCCAGCCAGATCCGTTTACACGATAATAAATAATGGCAGAATCGTTGTAAACAGGTTGCCCACTGAATGTTTTTATGATAGCTGAAATTTCATATTCTGCCTGCACGGGCTGGTCGCCAGTTAATGCTACGTGCCTTATATGAAGCAGACCCATGTCGGCAACACCCTTGGTGCGGCAGTGCAGGGCATCGGTTGATTGCCACGATCCGGTGAATCCGAGAATTTCATAGCCAGGCATTGCCTCTTCATAAGAAGCAATGGCATCGTCATCCCATTGTGAGCCGGTAATGGGAACAAAAACCCGTTCATTCAGAATAAGTGAATTGGTGTAAGGCTGGTCGTTGGGTGTGTAAACCCTGTAAACTTCAAAGGGTGTTCCGTAGGATGAATTCTGTGCCTCATAGTAGGCTGCGGTTGCTTCAATTTCATCGTATTGAGGGTGGCTGGTAGGTACCGATCTGATGAGCACTTTGTTGATGTCCAAAAATTTTCCCCAGCAGTCGATGTGATCGATGTAGGTGTTGTTGGGGTCCGGAACGACGTGGTATTCTTCAATCCCCAGGTAATCTTCAAAAATCTGTTTTATCTGATCGTGGGAATATCCGGGGTTTTCCTCGTAAATAAGATCTGAAGATGAGGAAATACCCATGCCGTTGGTCATGTAGTTTCCACCGGCAGTTTCTATATCCATCTCAAAAAGGTTAATACCCAGTTCCTGTGCTACCTTTGAAGGGATGGCATTGTCGCCGGGACGTGGCCTGTTATAAGTAAAGTCCATAATTCCCAATTCATCATTTCCATCGAAAATAAACCATGGACCGTAATCACGGGTCCAGTAACTGTCGGACGGAGCGATGATGAAGTCGCAGTTTCCAATGTTAACACCCTGGTTGGTGTATTGGTTTGTTACGTATGTTTGTTCACTACTACTGGCAACAATTGTGGTAACATTGCATTCCTGCGACATGGCCGCAATAAGCTGGTAAGAAATGCCGAAGGAGTATGCAATTAAAACCGACTGCATCCTGTCAAACTCTGCAATGTTGGTAACAGGGCCATCAGGTGGATCGGTGGGATCTTTATCTTTTCCGATAAGGTGTTTGAGCTTTGCCTCTTCGGGAGTCATCCAGTGCTGGAGGGATGGTTTTTTAAAAGTTGTTTTGAACTGCTGCGCTTGAGAAATGTTTGTAACAAAGAGGAATACTGCTAATAACGATATTAAAATTCTGAAAATAAATGTTTTCATAATGACTGATTTTAAAAATCATCCTTTTCTGATCAATATTGGTCGTAAATTTAATCTATCTTGTCTTGATTATTAATCATGCCCGAAAGATAATAAAATTCGATTGACCATAAGTTAAAAATATATTCCATATACAAATCTACATATGTACCGTAACGAATGAACTACCCTGCTGCAAGCAGTTGGGGTATCTCTAAGGAATAAGTTTTTTACTCGCAGCAAGCTGCGGGAAACTAACCCCTGAGAGATTAGAATTGCCTTCATTTTTTAAATAGTTTATTTAGATTTTTAACACAAAAACTCTATGAAATTTAATTAATTATGAGCTTTTGTTTTATATTTATTTTTGAGGATTCAATAAAAATTAGGTACATCCCTTTTTCCAAATTGCTAATATTGATTTTAGTCTTATTCTTGTTTAAAACTATTTTCTCAATAAGCTGTCCATTTATCATGTAAATACTTATAAACCCTTTGTCAGATATCTCCATATCTACATGAACAAAAAAGTTTCCTTTTGCTGGATTAGGCAGAATTTGCACAATATTGTTGTTCCTATTTTGTAATTCTTCATTTGTCAGTACCTCTATCTGTCCGATATAAGTACCAAATTCTTCAAAACACATATTACCACTATGAAACCCTATAAAGAAATCTTCTGCAATAGATGAGTTAACCACTTGCCATATTTTGATATCAATAAGATTTCCCTCAATATAGCCATCAATCTCATCAGTTCCAGGGTCATCCATTGAAGTGGTAATGATAATAGGATTTTGTAGATTTCCATCATAAACAGCAGAGCCTACACAAATCTCACCATCAAATACACCAACCTCATCACCGCTATGAAGAATATCTGAGGGTTCAATAATGATGTGCATTGGCATGTATGGATTGTTGTCCCAAACAGGGTTGAAGAAACTTGTTTCAGATTTTGATTTTCCTAATGGGACTAAAGTTGCGCCATCTGTTGGTTCATCTATCGTTAAAATTGCATCATCAGTTACCCTCAGATAATATCCTTTACCACTTTCAAAATTGCCAATTGTATTGCTCCACTGCCCGTTGGGAGGCGGAAAGGGCAAATGAAAAATTGTACCACCGGATTCATCAATTACTTTATAAAGTATTCCTGCGTCTATTAAAGGTTGGACTATATCCAGCGCATTTTGTGGCTGTTCGCGGGGATAGCTGATCATATTCCACCCTTCGGCCAAAGGGATGTCGAATGGTGTTTCAACAACAAATCCTTCCAGCGAAAGCTGAGCATTATCTGTTACCCTGATGTAATAACCCTCAGTATTAGCCATATTACCAATGGTGTTTGACCATTGTCCATTGGGGGGTGGGAATGGCAGATGGAAAATGCTTCCACCAGCCTCATCCAACACTTTATATAGCATATCATCATCAATCAGTGGCTGGACGATATTGAGTATATTCCATTCTTCCGGCTGAACGCGGAATGACATCATGTTCCAGCCGGTTTGCAGATCGATGGTTTGGGTGATGGCCAGTGTTCCGTTGAGCTCAACAAAGGCTGTTCCCTGGGAGGTGTACACTTCATCATAACCCGGATAGGGGTAACTTGCAGTGATATTTTCAACCACACCTGTGGTTTCATTCCAAAACTTGTAGATGATGGGGTTACCAGGTGTAAATCCATTGGCCTGATCCGGAATAAAGCCATCGTCCATTGAGGCAATAACTTCGAGGTAATTTCCTCCACCCAATGATTCTGTCAAAACACTGGAGCCAACACAGACTTCTTCACCGTTGTTGGGATCTATATCAAATAGCCCGATTTCATCCCCTGTCTGTAATGGAATTTCGTCAATAATGGCATCGAGAATGTAGAAGGTCATTGGGTTGTATGGGGTTGTCCATGTGGGGTCAAATTGATGTTGTGGTTCCTCAACATAGACTGTTGAAATATTGGATGGCGCTGATTCACCTTCATCATAAACGGCAGTCACATAATAATTGTAGGCACCTGACAATAGATTTTCATCCGTATATTCTGTTGCTGATACTAAAGAAGTGTTGATCTGTGCACTGTTCCTGTAAACATTAAATCCGAGCAGGCCACGTGTTGATTCAGCAACATAGGTACTCGGAACATGTACATAATTTAAATCCTTTTCAACCACCTGTGTTGTTGTATTTGATTTGGTGGTAACTGGCTGAATGTTGCCTACCGACAGATTATCAGTCATTGCACCAACATAAACATTGTCAATGGAAATAGCACTACCATCGTTGAGGTTATCAGCGACCATTTCCCTGAAAGCGATGTAAATATCTGTTCCTGCGGATACAAAATCAGTCAGGTTATAGGAGTAGGCGGTCCAATCGGTTCCTGCACCAACATTGAAATCGATTGCATCGACAACGGTAGTGAAGTTAGCGGTATTGTTTTGTCCTGTAGTAGAGATAAGAATCTCAACATGATCTGCATAGGAATTTTCATAATAAACCATCCAGAAATCCAAAACATCACCTAGATTTACTGTAATTTGAGGTGTTATAAGCCACTGGTCATTTGAAGCAGCACCACCTGTTATCCATGTACAGAATGCCTGCATGGATCCACCATTGGGACATGCGGTTGCTTCACCGCCAGTCCAACCTGGGAGTGGTGTTGTGCCTAAAGAGAGCGGTTCCCAACCAGTTCCGCCATCAGGACTCAATTTAAGCCAGCCAGCAGGCAACCAGGTTCCTTCGAAATTTTCAAAGAAAGCAGGATCTGGTCCAGGTCCAGGTGATATCCAT
>JABMQA010000352.1 GCA_013203545.1 Bacteroidota bacterium | reverse complement strand
TCTCCCTCCGGACTGATTTTATAAATGATACCGTTTGATTGTTGTAGGATGTTATCCTTTTTACTGCCGGCACAAATATAATTACCATCTGAATATTGGATAATATCTACAGCAAGATCATCCAATTCAGTTTTTATTTTTAATTCAAATGTATGCTGGCAAAATAAAGTTGCCGGTAACAGGATGAATATTAAGTAAAAAAGACGTTTCATATGACTTGGATTAAAATTATCTCTTTACCCACTTCCCCGAGCCCACCAACCGGTTGTTCAAACCAATACGGTAGGTATAGGTTCCAACCGGTAGCGCGGATGTATTAATTTCAGCTATTCTGTTGTAGAGGATTTCCCGGGCAACCGCCTTCCCTGCCATATCATACAAATCAAACACAGCCCCTTCAATCTGCGGCCCCGACTGTACCTTCATGTAACTGCTGCCCGGGTTTGGGTAAACGATGGCATCGTAAACCTGAACCTGCGAAAGCTCCTCGCCGGTGCCGGTGATGAGGCCGTTTTCATCGACTTTAACAAGATAGATATCCCGCTCATTAACCTGTGTGAGGTGGTCATAGCGTGTGCCGGCCATAAGGCAACCGCCATCCTGTGTGGCAATCATATTCCAGAGCATGTAGTAGGCATCGCCACCATAAAATTTTTGCCATTGTATTTCGAGGTTGCTATCAAGTTTGTTTAGGAAAAACCAGGAAGGTGTGGGGGCAAAAATCCCACCTATTGAAAAGTTTTTTGTTCCGGCAAAATAGATATTGTTTATGTCGATAAAATCAAGGTTTGTATAAATTCCAGGATAATCAATCGTATCAACTGCACCTAACAGTTTCAATTCCACTACTGAGTCATTGGAATTCATCAGCATAACACCAAGTTGTTCGTCCTGTGGGTGAGAATTAGAAATATGTCGTTCACCTGTAAGCAGGTATTGATCTTCGTTGACAATTATTGCATCATTGAAAAGCGCAAGGCCATCTGGAATGCCTTTAATATCATTTATTTCAAGTTGACTGTTAAGTTGTAATATCTGACCAGGTGTATTGGTATGCTGGTGGAAACCTCTAACAAATATTTTATAATTATATTCACCATGACCAGGGATAATACAAAATGGAGTTTTTGTCATTCCCTCTTCCGGATAAATCTGACTGATTAATGTATCATATGAATTGTCAAGTTTATAGGCAAAAAGACGCATATAATAACTGTTCATATTTCTTCCGGCACCTACAATTGTGTACAATTCATCAGATTTAAGGATATTTAAATAGCTAAGGCTTTGGAAGTTTGTTCGATATGTTTTTTCTGATAGTAATTCAAAATTGTCATCCGTTTCATAAATTGTAAAAAAAACTACAGAATCATTCGGGTATTTTTGATGTCCAAAGCCGGTAAATATATTGTTCTCTTTCTCAATAAGACCAAATGTGATGAATTCACCTACCTCTGGTTTTAATGTCTTTGTTAAGACGACTTTACCTGGCTTATTTATTTTAAATAGCCGGGTTTTATAGTTATCCACTGAGTAGGTTCCCGAACTAGTTGTAAGTATGTAGTATTCTTCAGTTTCAATGATTGAAGTTACGTATTGGTCGGATGAATCTCTAAATATTTTTTCAAAAGAATTTTGTGCGAATAATTGCAATGATAAAAATGCAAAAGAAATAATAAATATGTATTTCATTGTTAATATGATATTATGTTTTGGGTTCTAAAAACCAGGACTTTCGGGAATAAATTTGCTGTTTCATTTGTAATGTTAAGAGATCCGGGAGCTTTGTAATATGGCTTCCGGATCTCAAAATCACCTGGTGTTGAAGGTGCCTTCCATTCCAAAGTGTTTTGGAATTGGAATTACAATCCAGACGGTGGCTCACTATTTAAATGTAAAACTCCATAGCTTACCCATGCACGATGCATTCTATAGGTAGCAGTATTAACCGTCATGTCACCCCATAAATTTACTGAGATAAAACTTTTACCTTGAGGTCTTGCACCGTCAGGTTCATAGGTGTAAATTACGTCTTCAGTTCCAAACAGATAAAAACTCATTTCATCTATTGAAACACAACTGTGTACATTAGGTGTGATTCCATCCTCAATATTGAAAAACATTAAGTAATCATACATATTATCCCAGCGAAAAGGATCGTTAGGATTTACAAAATCACAACCTTCAACATATACTGAATCAATATCCAGGTAATAAGAATTAGGTGGTAATGTACCTTTTCTGGCATGGATCTTATCTTCAATTTCTTCTGCAGCATCAGAACCTGTGCAGGTATTATCACATTTGCCTTGTAGGAAGCCATACCACCAGGGATCATTGAAAAAACTGGCGGGCGCTTCACCTTCCGCACCAAAACCGGCAATTACGCCAAGCGTTACAGTGCCTGTTTCCTCCGATTCCAGCACAACATCATTCATCACCAGGTGCTTGTTTTCGTAAGGTATAAGATTGTATTTGGCTGAAAGGGAATCAATCATCTGATCATAAGCAATCAGTAGGTCGTTGTACTGGATGGTGCCGTTTGAAGCAGGAATGGTGATTTTACAGGAGTCGATTGCATAATCAACAAAAGGTGTACTTGCATCACCATAAGTTTGGTTGGATGCCGCTTCCATATACCAAATAGCGCTATCCACC